>DASUDJ010000397.1:0-2873 GCA_036275635.1 Limnobacter sp.
ATGCTGTCCCTGAAGTTGTGGATGGAAGCGATCTGGACCACCTTCACCCGGTTGTCTTTCAAGAACTGCTGGGTGCCTTTCAGGATAAGCAGATCACCCACATTGCCATACACAGGTATGTCAAGCAGGTGTACCGGGCGCCCATCGATCAGTTGCAGTATTTCCGAGTGACGGCTTTTCAGCTGACCCATCAGTTGCTGGTGTTCCGTAAACATGCTTTCCATGTCTTTTAGCCTCCAAGGCGGGGTTGATTTCACGATGCACCCGGTTCAACGGCGCCGGAGAATTAGTGGTTGACCATGAAGAGGGATAAGGGTTGGGGCAGGCTTCCCTCTGGGAACTTTTCCACCCCTTAGCACTCCCAAGCGAAGAGTGCTAAAATAAATTTTGACCTGGTTCATCTTTTCGGAGAAAACCGCAATCATGACGACCACTGCATTGACATTTGCTGACCATCGCAGCACCGGCACCAGCCTGGCTGTGCGCGACCCCTGGGCCCTGGTGGCACGCGGGCCGCTTGGCAATCTTGATGCCTATATTTCAGCCACCCACCAAATTCCCATGCTGTCGCCCGAGGAAGAGGTGGAGCTGGGCGAACGCCTGCAGCGCGACAATGACCTGGAAGCAGCCCGCCGCCTGGTGCTGAGCCACCTGCGACTGGTGGTGGCCGTGGCGCGCCAGTACCTGGGCTATGGCCTGCCCCATGCCGACCTTATCCAGGAAGGCAACATCGGGCTGATGAAGGCGGTGAAGCGCTTCGACGCCAGCCGTGGCGTGCGCCTGGTGAGCTTTGCCCTTCACTGGATCAAGGCTGAAATTCATGAATACATCATCCGCAACTGGCGCATGGTGAAAATGATCACCACCAAGGCCCACCGCAAGCTGTTCTTCAACCTGAACAGTTTCAAGAAATATGGCCAAACCCTGTCACCGGATCAGATTCATGAAGTGGCCAGTGAACTGAATGTGCGGCCTGAGGATGTTTCCGACATGGAACGCCGAATGGCTGGCCATGAATTCAGCCTTGACCCGGTCATTGATGTGGAGGGCGAGGAAGCCAGCTACAACCCGGTTCGCTACCTGGCCGCAGAAGGGGCAGAACCCACCGAGGTCCTGGAAAGCGCCGGAATGGAACGCATGCATTCCGAAGGGCTTGACATGGCACTGGCCAGCCTGGATGAGCGCAGCCAGCGCATCATTTCCAGCCGCTGGCTGGCGGGTGACAATGCAAAAACCCTGCATGACCTGGCTGCCGAACTGGGCGTGTCTGCTGAGCGGGTGCGCCAGATAGAAAGCCAGGCCATGAAGAAAATGAAAACCGCCCTGCTGAAGTACGAACACGGCGAGGTTTGAAACAAAACATCCCTATTTCGGGGTAAAACTGACCTACACTAAGGGCTTGGCAACAAGCCCTTTTTCTTTGCATCAAGGCTTCTACACGACATGATTGAAGTTCACCACCTGGAACATTCCCGCTCGCAGCGCATCATCTGGCTGCTTGAAGAACTCGGCCTGCCCTACAAGGTGACACGGTATGCACGGGATGCGAAAACATACCTGGCCCCGCCTGAACTGCTGAAAATTCACCCCTTGGGCAAATCGCCGGTGATTACCGATGGCGACATCACCGTGGCGGAAAGTGGTGCAATCGTGGAATACCTGATCGACAAGGCCGGGGGCAAGCTACGGCCTGCAGCAGGCACGCAGGCCCACAGGGATTACACCTACTGGATGCATTTTGCGGAAGGCACTGCCATGCCACCGCTGGTGATGACCCTGGTGTTCAACAAGATTGAAAATGCGCCTGTGCCTGTTTTCCTGAAGCCGCTGGTGTTGCCGATTGCACGGGGTATTTCCAGGCAGGTGAAAAGCAGCTTCCTGAACCCGAACCTGGAAAAGCAGTTTGCCTACATTGAAAGCGTGCTGTCGAAAAATGAATGGTTTTGCGGCAGCGAAATGACCGGTGCTGACTTCATGATGAGCTTCCCGCTGGAAGCCGCAATGAGCCGGGCAGACCAGGTTCACAAAATGCCGAAAATCGCCGCTTACGTGAAGCGCATTCATGCCATGCCCAGCTACCGGAAGGCACTGGAAGTGGGCGGCCCCTACGACTACGCCTGAGACCAGGCCGAGGACCACGCCCAAACGCCATGAATTCCTCCACTCCATCCATTGAACAACAGGCCCGCATTGCCCAGGTGAAGGGCAATGTGCAACTGGTCCGCGACGGTTTTTACCTGCCCGCTCAGGTGGGCCAGTTGCTGTTGCCGGGCGACCGGCTGGTGACTGCTGACAATGCGCGGGCGCTGGTCCAGTTCACGGGAGTGAAGGATGCACTGGTGATTGAACAGGGTGCTGCGGCGACCTTCAACCTGGAGGTGCTGGATGCGGAGCAGGTGCCTCAGTGGATTGCGACCGAGTTGCAGGGTGAGGGGGTATTCTTTGAGAATGCGCAGCTGGCAAACTCTGAAGTCGATGCAGGGAACGCGGCACCTGTGGTCGGCCTGTTTGGTACAGGCAGCAAAGCGACATCGGGCAATGAGGGAACGGGCTACCCGGTGCTGGAAGTCACGGCCGGCCTGCTGGCCACCGCCGCGGTGTTCAATGACTATGACAGTGACGACACCAGCAACAGCATGACCAGTGCAAACGGAAACACCGCCGAGAATGGCGGAACTGGCAGCAGCAACCCGCCCACAGGGCAGAACCCTGACACCCCCACAAATCCGGAACCGGAAATGCCCGCTGAACCGGCGGCAGGCCCCCTGGATGCGGTGCTTGAACCCCTGGCCAGCCTCCTGGGCGGCAGCTTGCCCGGGCTAAGCCCAGCCGGAAGCAGCCCCCTTGATGGCCTGTCGGGCCTGTCGGATTTG
>DASUDJ010000398.1:0-2923 GCA_036275635.1 Limnobacter sp.
TGAAGCTTTCATTGGGATACAAGGCCAGTCCGAGAACCACCCTGCTGGCTGACATGCAGGCCCAAAGTGAACAATATGCGCGCGGTAACGAGAACAACCAGCACCAGCCTGGCGTGGTGGACATTCCAGGCGAAGGGCCAGTGGAGTTTCGTGACAAGGGCACCATTCCGGGTTTTGCTGTATTCAACCTGGGTTTGAATCACTCACTGAGCAAGAGCCTGACATTGATTGTCCGGGTGAACAACGTGTTTGACCGGGAATACTTCAATGGAGCCCTGCTGGGCGGAAACCTGTTTGACCGGAATGGCGCACTGGTGGAAGAGGAGGAAGATATTGCCCGTGAGGCCTTCCTTGCACCGGGCACACCCAGAAATGCATGGGTCGGACTCAGTCTGCGCTTCTAGGAGAAGCCCCTACAGGCAGTATCGGCTATGCTATTAAGATACTGCCTGTTTCCTTATTTCACTCATGACGCATCTGAAAACACTGCCTGGTCTGTTGATTTGCCTTTTAATGTCGACCGCCCATGCTGATGAATGCTGGATCAACCACACACCGCAGGTTCATGAGTGGGTATGCGCAGGCAAAAGCTTGCCCGAGGACAGCCAGGCATTTGCACTGTCCATCCTGGTGGTTGAATCGCCCAGGGCCTTGATGGTGGTTGATTCCGGTGCTACTGCGGTTGTGGGTGAGCAGGCTGCACTCGCCATCCAGAACCGATTCGGCAACAGGCCGCTTTGGATTCTGAACACCCAGCCAAAACCTGAACACGTGCTTGGCAACGTCGGGTTCAGGAAAGTGCTGCAAAAAAACCTGCCTGTGGGTGAATCATTCTCCAACCGCATCGTGGCCGGAAAGCAGACTGCAGAATTGATGCAGGCCCGTTGCCCGAAATGCATAGAAAATTTTTCTGAGCGCATGGGCAGTGCCTCGGTGGCTGGTACGGAGCCCGTGGTGCCCTCCCGGCTTTTGAAAAGTGAGTCGGGTAACCTTGGGGTTTTGCAGTCTGAATTCAGGTCCTGGAAATATCGCCTGTACAAGAACCTGGAAACCGAGGAGACCCTGGTACTGCGTAATCCTGATCTGAAAATCTGGTGGGTCGGTTCAGCAGTTCAGAAAACCGGCATACCCGATCTTTATGAGGGCAGCGTCATCCAGCGTATTGAATTCCTGTCCCGCCTGAAATCACAAATGAAGACCGACGACACCGTGCTGACCTCCTCCGGGGTTGCGCAGGTCGACATGATTCAACGCAACCTGGATTATTTTGTCAAGGTTCAGCAGGAAGTGTTGTATGGCCTTGAAAATGGAGTCAGCGAGGTGGAACTGATTCAGCAGATCAGCCAGGGCATCAACCAGTTTCAAGCTGGGGAGGGCATGACGCAAGACCTGAAAATGGATGCGAAAGTACTTGAAACCCACCAGTTGAATATCCAAAGAATTTTCCGGCAGACAGAGCCTTTTGCCTTTTGATGTCGAGGCTGCTGCCGATGCACCAGTCCGCTTGCATGGCCTGCTGGAATAAGCCTTGCTTGGAGCATCCTGTTGTGGAAAAACAATCGAGTGCGTTTCCGCACCTGTTTCAATCTGGAGCAGGGCAACAATAACAACAGGACAAGCAGAAGTGACGCAACACAATCCCCATCAGCTCTTTCTACAATGGGCATTGCTGACAAGCCTGACTTTTTTCGGCCTTTACATCAGTTGGGACAAGGGCCTGCTGCAGTGGGTCATCATCACCGACAACACCCGCATCTGCGCAATCATTCTTGCTGTCTTCGTGGCGGGCACGCTGTTCGCAGGATGGCGCAGCCTGTACCTTGGACAGCAATCCATTTATTTCGACCAGGTGTGCACTGGAAAAGCTGACCTGAAGCAAGGACAGTCTTTTTGCCATGACTACCTCAGCAAACCGCTGGGCCATCCCAGTGAAGGTGGACTGCTGGCCGAAGTAATGGCCGAGAAGGCACGAGGTCCTCATCAACTGGGCTGGTTCACCACCAGCCTGATGTTGAAGCTGGGCCTGCTGGGTACGGTGGTGGGTTTCGTCATGATGTTGAGCAGCCTGGAGGGCCTGCAGGAGCTTGATATTTCTGACATCAAATACTTGATGAAGCAGATGACCCAGGGCATGGGCGTGGCCATGAACACCACGCTGGTGGGTCTTGTTGGCAGCATTCTGCTCGGTTTTCAGTTTTTGCTGCTTGATCGTCATGCAGACAGGCTGATTGCTGCAACCGTTGATCATGCCCACAAGAACCTGAAGGCGGATTGAGCCAGATGGCCCTGTTCAATCACCGGCCAGATTTTGAGCTGGACCCATTCACCGACCTGATTTTCAACGCCCTGTTGATTTTCACATTCCTTTTCCTGATGGCTTTGCTGCTGCTGAACCCGCCTGCAAAAAGCGGCATCATCGATCCCAAGGCAGAGTTCCTGATTACCGTCAGTTGGCCCGACAATGATCCAAACGACATTGATGTGTGGGCGGAAGGCCCCGGTGGGCAGCAGGTCTGGTTCATGCGACCGCAGGACGGCCTGCTTCACCTTGACCGGGATGACCGTGGCCTTGCGAATGACACGCAGGAAGTGGATGGCCGCACTTTCGTGAATCCACTGAACCAGGAGGTGCTGACCATTCGCGGTCGCCCGCCCGGTGAATACATCGTGAACCTGCATTACTACAAGACGGAAAACAAGCTGCCAGTGCCGGTGAACATCTACGTGGCAGACGTGAATCCGAAACTGAAGGTGTTGCATTACTCGACCGTGAACCTGCAGGAGCAGGGGCAGGAAGTGACTGCAGTGCGTTTCACGATTGATGCGAATGGTGCAGTTGGCAACATCAACCAATTACAAAAAACTCTGGTAGGGTCAGACAAAAAATGAATGAAGTACTCATGTTGCTGGGCATTGCCTATGC
>DASUDJ010000399.1:0-3029 GCA_036275635.1 Limnobacter sp.
TCGTGTATTCGGCTGCACTTGAAAAAGGAGTAACACCCACCACCCTGGTGGCTGATGAACCGATTTTCGTTCCGGCCGACCCACCCGGTGGAAAAGACTGGAGCCCGAAAAACTACGACGGCAAATACGACGGCCCCATGGTGCTGAAGGAAGGCCTTGCCAAGTCAAAAAACATGGTGTCAATCCGGGTACTGCAGGAAATCACACCGCAGTATGGCCAGCGTTGGGCGACCAATTTTGGCTTTCCTGCAGCCAATGTACCGCCCTACCTCACCATGGCGCTGGGTGCAGTCACAACCAACCCCCTGCAACTGGCCAGCGCCTATGCCGTGTTTGCCAACACGGGCTACCGCATCAAGCCCTACCTGATTGAAAAAATAACGGACGGCAGCGGCCGTATCGTGGCACGTGCCCGGCCTGCGGTGGCTGGCGAGGAAGCCAACCGGGCAATTGATGCCCGCAATGCCTTCCTGACCACCCGCCTGTTGAGAGAAGTCATAGAGCGAGGCACCGCCACCCGTGCAAAAGTACTGAACCGCAGCGACATCGTGGGGAAAACAGGCACCACAAATGACAGCCACGACGCCTGGTTCGCTGGCTACAACAGCGACATTGCAGCAGTGGCCTGGGTGGGCTATGACCAGCCCCGCAACCTGGGTGCTCGGGAAACAGGTGGTGGCCTGGCCCTGCCCATCTGGATTGACTACATGAAGGTGGCCCTGGCCGACATTCCGGACACCCCCCAGGCAGTGCCTGATGGCATCGAAGCCATCGACGGGAATTACTACTATGCCGAATACACGCCGGGATCGGGCATTGCCAGGATTGACGTGAACGGCAGCAGCGGCGGTGATGTGCCCAGCCTGTTCAATTTCCTGAAAGGGCTTGGGAATATCCTGGATGACGGAAGCAACTCACCATCGCCTGGAGGCAGCGCAACACCTGGCGATGCCACCGTGAATACGCCACCACCAGCCCGACCAAAGGATCCACCAAGGGATGACATTGAGCGGCTGTTTGGAAACTGAAACGGGCAACTGAATTGCGCGGTCACGCGGGGAAACTGGCACTGCAGTGATTGAAACTGCAGTGATTCAAAAAGAATGCCCCCTTCAGAAAGCCGGGCAAGTTCGTCCCAACTGACCACTCAGCAACTCAACGAAATGAGTCCTGAAGGGCTGCTTGCTTCGGGTATCCAGCCATTCACCATTGGCATACTGGTAATGATATCCACCTGATTTCGCAGCCAGCCATAACTCATGATTTGCCACCTGGCTGTTCAGGATCATCTTGCCTTTGTCTTCAAAATCAAGTGTCAACACATTGCCTGAGCGCATTGAATCTGCATCAATATCCAGCGTATCGACCAATGATTCAATATACTCTTCTACTTGAACCAAGGTGCCATCCACCGCCGCCTGGAATTCCGTGTCCGTCATGAAAAACCCACCTTTGAAAATTTTAACCATTGCTGTCCTGCTGGGCCTTGGACTGACTGCATGTGGACAGCGGGGGCCGCTTTACCTGCCTGAACCGCCTGCCCCGCTGCCAAAACCTGCAGGTTACGACAAACCTGATTCCCAGCAAAGCCAGCAGGCCCGATAGTGTCGGGCCAATCGATTTCGCACCAACCAATTTCGAGCCATTCTACCGTGCAAAACAATTCAGTGAATCCCAGCAACCTCAACCCCCATCTGCAGTTTGATGCTGTCACTGGGGAACTCCAGTTCGAGAATGCAACACTTTCCTCACTGGCCGAGGAATTTGGCACCCCCCTGTATGTGTATTCTGCAACTTCCATCAAGGAAGCCTACCGGGCCTATGCGAATGCCTGCAAGGGCCTGGCAGATGCCACCATATGCTACGCCGTCAAGGCGAACTCCAACATCCACATACTGAAAACCCTGGCCCAGGAAGGTGCAGGCTTCGACATCGTGTCTGCCGGTGAACTGGCCCGTGTCATTGCTGCCGGCGGAAAGCCGGAAAAGGCCGTGTTTGCCGGTGTGGGCAAATCAGCACAGGAAATTGAATATGCCCTGGCACAAGGCGTCGGCTGTTTCAATGTGGAATCGGAAGCAGAAATGGCACGCATTGCGCAGGTGGCAGAAAAACTGCAGCGCAGGGCCAAGGTGTCGCTGCGGGTGAATCCGGATGTGGATGCAAAAACCCATCCCTATATTTCCACCGGCCTGAAGGAAAACAAGTTTGGCGTGTCCATGAACATCGCACCCCGGGTATACCAGTTTGCCCATGCCAATCCATGGCTTGAAGTGCACGGTATTGACTGCCACATCGGCTCCCAGCTGACAGATGCCAGCCCCTACTTTGATGCGCTTGACCGTGTGCTGGCCCTGCTGGACCAACTGGCCCAGGATGGCATTGACATCAATCACCTGGACCTTGGTGGCGGCATCGGTATCCGCTACCTGGATGAAACACCACCCACGCCAGCCGAAGTACTGCCCAGGCTCATACAGCGTATCAAGGAATGGGCGAAATCGGCTAACAGAGCCATGCCCAGCCTGTCGTTTGAACCGGGCCGCTCCATCGTGGGCAATGCGGGTGTGCTGCTGACCCGGGTTGAATTCCTGAAAGAAAACGAGGGAAAGCATTTTGCAATTGTGGATGCAGCCATGAATGACCTGATGCGCCCGGCCATGTACAAGGCTTTCCATGGTGTGGTGCCCTTGCAGCGCAATTCAACTGCTGATACGCAGGACTATGACATCGTGGGTCCGGTTTGCGAATCAGGTGACTGGCTAGCCAAAAACCGCCAATTGGCGATTGAACAGGGTGATTACCTCGCCATCCTGTCAGCAGGTGCATACGGCCAGACCATGGCATCCAATTACAACAGTCGGGGTCGGGCAGCGGAAGTGCTGGTGGAAAACGGCAAGGCCAGGCTGATCCGCAGGCGTGAATCCATTGAGGATCAACTTCGTCCAGAACAGGAAGTCTAAGATCACGGGCGGTAGCCTGTGCTACTCCAGTAAACAAAAAAGCCCCGGCTCTATGACCGGGGCTTTTTT
>DASUDJ010000400.1:0-7102 GCA_036275635.1 Limnobacter sp.
GGGGCCAAAGTTGATAGTGCTGGGTGCCGTGCATGGCAATGAGGTCTCGGGCACCAAGGCCATATTGAAGATGATTGCGGAGTTTGAGGCAGGAGAGCGCCTGTTACAGCAGGGGCAGGTCACGTTTGTGCCTGTAACAAACCCACTGGCGTACAACCGCAGGCAGCGCAACGGCGACAGGAACCTGAACCGCAACCTGACGCCCACTGACAATCCGCTGGATTTTGAAGACCATGTGGCCAACTGGCTGTGCCCCCTGCTGGCGGCGCATGATGTACTGCTGGACATTCACAGTTTCCAGAAAGGCGATGTGCCTTTTGCCCTGTTCGGCCCCAGGAACAATGGCGGTGCACTGGAATCTTTCCGTCATGAAGAAGCAGAGCGTGGCCTGGCCCTAAGGCTGGGTGTAAACCGTTTTGTGGATGGTTGGCTGGATACTTATGCAAAAGGTGTCGCCAACCGGGTGGCTTATCTGAAGGCCACCGGCCAAAGTGGGGAAGGATTGAACACCGACCCACGCTATGGCATGGGCACCACGGAATGCATGCGATCAAGTGGTGGGTATGCCGTTACCCTGGAATGTGGCCAGCATGAGGACCCCAACGGTCCAGCGGTGGCTTACACGGCCATTGAAAACACACTGGTGCATCTCGGTCTGATTCAAGGGCAGGCTGTGGCCCCCGTTCAGGAGTATCAGCATTTAAGCCTGGTCGAGGTGACCGACAAGCTGCACTTCGAGGACCAGTTTGTGAGGGCCTGGTCAAGCTTTGACCTGGTACGAAAGGGAGAGTTGGTGGGTATTAGAAAAAATGGGGAAGAAGTGCGCGCCAGCCGTGATGGTTTTATCGTGTTCCCGAACACGCTTTCCCAGGCAGGGCAGGAATGGTTCTATTTGGCTGTTCCGAATTAAGACTGCATCAGTTCACCTGATTCAGCCACTGTTTTCTTCCTGCCCCTGCAAGCGCGGGTCGGTAATTTATTCCTTATAAGTCGCATGAATACCTACAATTCATGGCTGCAGATTTATCATTTTCCGGATTGAGTGCACCTTGCGTATCTGATTAAATCGCGAATAAATTCGACGACGACAGGTGCCATGAAAAGCGACTCTAGTATCCATCAAATCGTGGACCAGAATAACCAGGCCATGATGGTGCTTGGCGGTGCAACAGCGCACTCCTACCGGGAGTTGGGCCTGGGCAGTTCAGGCCGCCTTCTGCACCCGGCAGTGTCGATACTCTCAATCAGTCCGCAGGCCGACGCAGCAGGCAACACAGACACAGATTCCCTGTCGCAGGAAAGCAAGCCTGACCTGAAAAGCCCGGATGCTTTCTTTCCAACAGTGATAGGTGAAGATGAAACAATGCTGCTCACTGATGAATCACTTGTGGCATCTGTACTTATGCCGGCTGACTTGATTCAAAAGGCCCTCCCGCAGGCACCAGGTTTTGCGGCCAGCCTGCCTGACGGGGACCCGATTTCATCCACCAGTACAGGCCGCGTTACAGGCGATCAAGGACTTCAATCACAGGCCCCGGATCCCTCCAGCCTTTCCAGTCTGTCCGGCGCGGGATTTTCTCTGCAGGATTTGCTGAAGCAGATTCTGCAGGAAGTGCAAACGAGCCAGGATGATTTGCCTGACACTTTCGATGGAAGCCGACAGGGTGCACTCCGCGATCTAATCGTTGACCTGGGCAAGGGCACAGGGGAGGGTGTGCGTGAATTCTTTCAGGAGAATATTTCCGGTGTGGCCAGGAGCACTGTGGTTTCACTGGTGGATTCAGCAGACAGTCCTGCATTGAGTGCAGCATCCAAGCCGATCCTGCAGGCCGACTACTACAATATGATTTCAGAGCCGGTCAACAGCATGGTGGATTCCGTCATTCAGCCGATCGGCTCTGTTTCCCTGCCACGCCTCGGGCCGGAATTCAACAGAGGTCTGGATGAGTTGCGCCTCATATCCGGGTAAACCCTTGAATATCCAACTGATTCAGGCAACAGACCTGTTTTATCCCCTTTCTTGAGGATTTGACCCTTGCGAGCATGGTCCACAATGGGAACCGTGCAATGCAAATGATTCAGATCCCATGAACTTCGATAAAGTACCTAATTCCCCTGGCTCCAGTTCGGAGATGATCGAGATCCTGCTGTTCAACCTGGGTGGGCAGGAAACCTTTGGGCTGAATGTCTTCAAGATCCGTGAGGTGACTGAACTGTCCCAGATCACCCAGATACCCGGGCAACAGGGCGCCATGACCGGTGTGATTTCCCTGCGGGGGCAGGTCCTTCCGGTGGTCTCCCTGGGCGAGGCAATTGGCATGTCCACTGGCAAACCAAACAGCAAGCTGATCATCTCGGAATTCGCATCCCGCTCGGTGGCTTTTGCTGTGACAGACGTAGACAAAATAATTCGCGTGCCCTGGTCGGATGTCAAGCCACCGCAAAAGTATGAGTCCGAGCAGGGCTCGGTATTCGGGGTTGTGATGCTGGCGGATGGTCACCTGGTCTCACTGGTGGACATCGAGAGTGTGTGTCACCGGGTGTTGCCCGAAAAGGATGCCGCGCAGGTGAACACCGGTTTCGAGTTGAGCAGGGCAGCTCCTGTTTTCTTTGTGGATGATTCGATCGTGGCTCGGCGCAAGATCAGCGAAGTGCTGGATACGATGGGTCTACAACACAGCCATGCTGTGAACGGGGTAGAGGCCGAGCAGAAGCTGCTGGCCATGGCTGCCAGCGCAGATGCCAATTCAGTTGGTCTGAGTCAGCGTGTGTCATTGGTTCTTGTGGATGAAGAAATGCCCGTGATGGACGGTTGCACCCTGACCCGGAAGCTGAAAGGGGACCCGCGTTTCAGGAGTATTCCAATCATCATGTATTCCTCGCTGACCTCTGAAGAAAATGCCCGCAGGGGTATTGAAGCCGGCGTGAACATCTATGTGAAGAAATTTGATTCCACATCCCTGTCAAACGCGATCGGCCAACTGCTGAGCGCAGCCTGATGCATTCAACCTGAAAAGCGCTACACTTCCAGCCATCGGCGCAGGGCGCTTATCAGGCGGCAATTCAATGAGCGAAGGCTCCAATCCCCACCAAAATCTGTTTGATTCAATCGCTGTCGAGCTTCGGACGCAGGGCTACAGCATTCAGCAGAATGCCCTGCCAGTAGACCTGCTGGCCGGGCTTCTTGAAGACCTGAAAGCAGGAGAGTTGAAAACAGCGGGCATTGGCAGGCAACAGCAATTGCAGGCAAATGCCGATATTCGCCGTGACCGTATTGCCTGGATAGAAAGCAATGAGGGTGTGCAGGGGCGTTGGCTTGATTTTGCTGGGCAGTTGCAGCAGCATTTGAACCGCCAGCTTTTACTTGGCCTCTTTTCATTTGAATCCCATTATGCGCATTACACGCCAGGTGCGTTCTACAAAACCCATGTGGATGCTTTCAAGGGCCAGGCCAATCGCATTCTGTCGGTGGTGTTGTATCTGAATCCGCAATGGAACGAGAAAGACGGTGGTGAAATGGTGCTGTATTCGGACACTGAACCCGGTGCAACCTTGTGCAGGGTGGTGCCAAAGGCCGGCACCCTGGCCGTGTTTTTAAGTGAAGACTTTCCGCATGAAGTGTTGCCCACCCGGTGCGACCGATACAGCATTGCAGGCTGGTACCGGCTGAATACAAGCACTGCCCGGCGCATTGATCCACCCGCCTGATCCAGGGGTAGTGCAGTAAGCCCCTATAATGAAGGCCTGTTTCAAACACTCGCCAGTATCGGGGAATCGAATGCAAATGATCAAAACACGCGCTGCTGTGGCCTGGGCCGCAGGTCAACCCTTGTCAGTTGAAGAGGTGGACCTGATGCCCCCGCGGAAAGGGGAAGTGCTGGTGCGTATTGTGGCCACCGGTGTATGCCACACGGATGCATACACCTTGTCCGGTGATGATCCTGAAGGCATTTTCCCCGCAATCCTGGGCCATGAAGGTGCTGGCATCGTGGAAGCCGTGGGCGAGGGCGTCACCAGCCTGGCGGTGGGTGACCACGTGATTCCGCTGTACACGGCAGAATGCCGGGTATGCAAATTCTGTACTTCCGGAAAAACCAACCTGTGCCAAGCCATTCGTGCCACGCAGGGCAAGGGCCTGATGCCCGATGGCACCACCCGGTTTTCAAAAAACGGCAAGCCGATTTACCACTACATGGGCACCTCCACTTTTGCAGAACACACCGTGGTGCCTGAAATTTCATTGGCAAAAATTGACCCCAGTGCACCATTGGAAAAAGTGTGCCTGCTGGGATGCGGCGTGACTACCGGCATTGGCGCTGTACACAACACGGCCAAGGTGAAGGAAGGCGACACGGTGGCAATTTTCGGCCTTGGAGGAATCGGCCTGGCCGCCATTATCGGTGCAGTGCAGGCAAAGGCCAGTCGAATCATCGCGATTGACATCAACCCGGACAAATTCCCGATTGCAAAAAAACTGGGCGCCACCGACTTTGTGAATCCAAGAGAGCACAGCAAACCCATCCAGGAAGTGATTGTTGAAATGACCGAAGGGGGTGTGGACTTTTCATTCGAGTGCATCGGCAATGTGAATGTGATGAGGGCTGCGCTGGAGTGCTGCCACAAGGGGTGGGGCGAGTCCGTGATCATCGGCGTGGCCGGTGCAGGCCAGGAAATTTCAACACGGCCTTTCCAGCTGGTGACTGGCCGGGTGTGGCGTGGCAGCGCATTCGGTGGGGTGAAAGGCCGCACGGAGTTGCCGGGCTATGTGAACCGTTTCATGAATGATGAAATTGACCTGGACACCTTCATTACCCACACCATGCCACTCGAACGCATCAATGAGGCATTTGACCTGATGCATGAGGGGAAATCCATCCGCACCGTGATCCATTTCTGACACAGGCCGATTCATGAAACTGCTGAGCAGCATTCAATGTTTTGATGGCCTTCAGAACCAGTATGAGCATGTCTCCACCGTGCTGAACTGCAACATGCAGTTCAGCATTTACCTGCCACCGAAGGCGGTGACTGGCCAGCGGGTGCCGGTGCTTTACTGGTTGTCGGGCCTGACCTGCACCGACCAGAACTTCGCCACCAAGGCGGGAGCACAGCGCGTGGCCTCTGAACTCGGCATGGCAGTGGTGATGCCTGACACAAGCCCCCGCGGTGAGGATGTGCCGGATGATGCAGACAAGGCCTATGATTTCGGGCTGGGTGCAGGGTTTTACGTGAATGCCACCCAAGCCCCATGGAATCAGCACTACCACATGTACAGCTACATCCTGGATGAATTGCCCGGGCTGCTGGAAGCTGAACTGCCAGTGAGTGAACAGCGTGCAATTTCCGGCCATTCCATGGGGGGGCATGGGGCACTCACCATTGCCCTGAACAATCCTGAACGGTATCAGTCTGTGAGTGCTTTTGCACCGATTGTCAGCCCCAGCCAATGCCCCTGGGGGCAGAAGGCACTTGGCCTTTATCTTGGCAGGGATGAGGCTGCATGGAAGAAATACGACACCGTGGCACTGATTGAACATGGCGCAGCCCAGATGCCGATGTTGATAGACCAGGGACTGGCTGACAATTTCCTGCAGACCCAACTGAAAACCCAACTGCTTGAAAGCGCCTTTGGCCGCACTGGTTACACTGCTTCACTCCGCTACCACCCCGGCTATGATCACAGTTACTATTTCATCGCCACTTTCATTGAAGACCATTTGCGCTTTCATGCCCGGTACCTGAAATAAGGGCGGCCACTTCCGAATTATTGACTGGGAAACTGAAACATGAGCAAATCGCTGCGCTTGTCTGAGAAATGGTTTCGACGCGGCCTGTGGCTGGTGGCCTTCGTATTTGGCTCATTCCTGATCGGCCTGGGCGGCACGGTGGTGCAGGACTTGCCCAAGGTGGAGTCCGTGCAGACTCTTGAAAGTTTCATGAATCCTGACCAACTGGCCATGGTTCAGCAGGAAATTGCCCAGGTGCAGGTCATTCAGCGTGAAGCCAGCGAAAAACTCGAGCAGCTCCAACTTCAGCACAAGGCTGCACAAGCCGAGACAGCAACCGAGCAACAGAAATTCGATGCCTGGGTCACTACTCGGGAAGCAACGAATCTGTCTGCGCAGGATGAGGAACTGGTTGCCAGGACCCGGAAGCTGGAGAACCTTCAATCACTGGAGCGCCAAGCGCTTCAGGAAGTTGAGCAACAGCAGCAGCGAGTGCTGGACGCAAGGCAGGGCGAGGCCAAAGCACAGCGCAAAATGCAGGACATGCAGGAGCAGGCCCGGGCCAGTTTCGAACCCGCCCGCAAAAGCCAGGAGCTGAGGGTATTTGGTTACCGGCTTGCGCTGACCCTGCCGCTTCTGCTTCTTGCGGTTTGGCTTTACAAGAACAAGCGCCAAAGCACGTACTGGCCTTTCGTGTGGGGTTACATCTATTTTTCAGTGTTTGTTTTTTTCGTTGAACTGGTGCCATACCTTCCCAGTTACGGCGGTTATGTCCGTTCCGTGGTTGGCATCGGTCTGACGGTGGTTATCGGCAGGCAGGTGATCCTGGCCCTGAACCGTTACCTTGAGCAGCAACGACTTGCGGAGGCACAACCTGAGAACCAGCGGCGCGAGACACTAGAGTACGATACGGCATTGTCCCGGTTGGCGAAGGGCGTTTGCCCAGGTTGCGAACGTGCCGTGGATTTGAAGGACAGCAACATCGACTTTTGCCCGCACTGCGGAATTGGGTTGTACAACCGCTGCCCGGCATGCACAACCCGCAAAAGCACATTTTCGAAGTATTGCCACAGTTGCGGCACCTCGGCAATTGAACCGGCGATTGGTCAGTCTCCTGGTCAGTGATCAGCAAGCCAAAGGCAGGGGCCTGCAGGGCAGTCTTCAGCCTTGAGCCTGCCTCGCCTTTTCTTTCACTGCCGGATACTTGATTGCATTTTTCAGAAGTTTTTTTTCAGCCGCTTCAACAGGGTTGATGTCCAACTGGTTGCAGATCTGCAGCAGGTACAGCAGTACATCCGCCACTTCCTCTTCCACTTCCTCAAGCTGCTGGCCCTGTACTTCCCGGGATTCATTCTCAGTCTTCCACTGGAAGTGCT
>DASUDJ010000401.1:0-4151 GCA_036275635.1 Limnobacter sp.
TGGCTGCCATGCCCTCCACTTTCATCTGGGACCGCGTGGCCCGCGTGGCAGGCATTTTCGAAACCCTGGTGATGGCTTACAGCCTGCAGATTGTGTCCATCCTGCTGGGTGCCTTCCTGGATGGCTACTGGGCCAACATGCTGAGCGCCGCCCTTTTTGGCGGCACTTTTGCAGGCATCGTGAACCTGACCCTCAGCATTGCAGGCAGGCGCTTTCCGGTAAATCCCGGCAAGGCCATGGCCCGCATGACCGTGGCCTATGGCGTATCCCAGATTGCAGCACCTGCCCTGGCCGGCGTGATTGCCGAAAAAACCGGCACTTACCGTGGCTCGCTGTACCTGGCTGCAGCCGTGATGCTGGCGGGGGTCGTGATGGTGTGGCTGCTGAAGAAACAGGGAGGTTCAGGGGCCCAATTCAACTCCGCCACGGCTGGCTGATGTTTCAGTTTCAGCCAGCCGACTGTCACTCAGCGCCCAGCCAGACCACCTGGTACAGGTCACGCCTCCTGTCCAGGTAATTGCGCACCGAGCCTTCGTTTTTAAGTATCTGCAGCTTGTCCAGGTCCACATCCACGATCAGGGTCATTTCCGTGTTGGGCGTGGTCTGGGCCATGATGGCATCATGGGGAAAGGCAAAATCGGACGGAGAAAACACGGCAGTCTGTCCGTATTGAATGTCCACATTGTCCACCTTGGGCAGGTTTCCAAAACTACCTGAAATGGCCACATAGCATTCATTTTCAATGGCGCGGGCCTGGGCGCAGCGGCGCACCCGCAGGTAGCCGTTCTTGGTGTCAGTCCAGAAAGGCACCAATAAAATCTGCATGTCCTTGTCGGCCAGCAAACGCGACAACTCAGGAAACTCCGAGTCATAGCAGATCAGGATGCCGATCTTGCCAAAGTCTGTGTCAAATACCTTCAACCGGCTGCCACCTTCCATCATCCACTCACGCTTTTCATGCGGTGTGGGGTGAATCTTGTACTGCGAATCCACCGTGCCATCCCTGCGGCACAGGTAGGCCACATTGAACAGGGCACCGTCTTCCATCACCGGCATGGAACCCGCCACCACGTTGATGTTGTAGCTGACGGCCATCCTGCTGATTGCATCCCGGATCTGGTCTGTGTAGGTGGCCAGGTGGCGTATGGCTTCCAGGGAATTGCCGTTGCCGGCCACACCCATCAGCGGTGCATTGAAGAACTCCGGGAAAAGGGCCACATCACAGCGGTAATCCGACAGTGCATTCACGAAATACTCCACCTGCTTCAGCACATCCTCCACCGTGGTGAATTCCCGCATCTGCCATTGCACACAACCAATTCGCGCCTTGATTTTCGTTGCTCCAAAAAGAGACCGTTTCTGCGGTTCGTAGTAAATGTTGAACCATTCCAGCAAGGTGGCATAGCCCTGTGATTCCTTGTCTTCGGGCAGATAGCCTTTCAACACCTGCTTGACTTCAAAATCATTGCTCAGTTGAAAGGTGAGAATCGGGTCGTGCAAATCACGCCGCTTCACCGCTTCAATGTATTCCTGGGGTGACATGTCGTGCATGTGGGCGGTGTAGCCCGGTATTCTCCCGCCAGCCATGATCGCGCGAAGGTTCAAGCTTCTGCAGAGCTCCTTGCGGGCTTCATACAGCCGGCGGCCCAGGCGCATTTTGCGGTACTCGCTGCTGGCAAACACATCAATGCCATACAGCACATCGCCTTTCGGATCATGCGTGGTGGCATAGATGTTCCCGGTGATTTCCATGTAGGTGTGCTTGTCGCCGAACTTGTCATAGTCCACCACCACGGCGAATGCAGCAGCCACCACCTTGCCATCATCTTCAATACAGATTTGCCCTTCCGGAAATGTTTTCAGAATTGAAAGATACTTCGCCTCGGGAATTGCACCACCTGCACTGTGGTACACGGTTTCCATGATTGTCCGGATGTCGGAATAATCAGAGGGCCGCAGGTTCCTGAGGGTCAAACGGTGCTCTGTGTGGCTGTGTTCAGCCGGGCTGGTCTCAGCCGGATTGGGTTCCAGTTGTGCTGTGTCAGCATTCATGGCCGAAGTCTCCATTGATTCACTTAATAAACCAATGGATTAAAGCACATTCTAAAATTCAGTGAATTTTCAGGCGGAATTCACACTGAAACCGGAGGAATAACTCATGCGCCCTGACTTATCCTGTGGAAGTAGGATGTATGCGCAGCGCTGCCTTCAGGCCACTCGCCCAGGAAATACTGCAGCCATTTTTCCTGGTTGATTTGTACACGCACCTGCTCTACCCAGGCACCTTTCAATGGCATCGCGTTATAAACCATTTCACGGTCGGGAAAAGGAGTTGAAGCAATCCGGGTGATCAAACCATGCGTACTGCCAGGCACGCTGGGCATGCCGGCTGCGCCATTGTTGCTGATCAAACCCAGGTTCGCACCATGCAGTACTTTTCCAGCCTGCCCTTCACTGTGCAGGCGCTCCACGTGGAAAGCGGCTGTGCATGTGTGGCTGCTGGCAAATACATCCACCTGCGCCTGCCGGAATGCACCGGCGCGCCAGTCCGCATCTTGCGGGTTTCTCAGACAGGCTGGATCGAAACGCCAACCTGCCAGTGAATCCGCATCACCATGAACCACGGCCACCTGCAGGCGGCCCACCGAGTAACGTGCAAAAAACGGATTCTGCAAGATTTGCCGAAGCAACTCGGGCTGTTGCTGGGCGGTGCGTTTCAACTCGGTGTGGATCTGGTTTGAGCGATCCACCACGCCCTGGTCCACATTGTCGGGATAGGCGCAGCCGCAGTCCGGGCTGTCCAGTGGTTCAGAAAGCTCTGCCTCCACATTGCCCAGCACACATTCGTGTCTCAGTACCCGGCGGTTGATTTCAGAAAAACCTTCTGCAGATTTATTGAACCAGTTGAAATCGCCATTGAAACAGAGCCGCACCTGGCCCTGCTCGGTTGCGGCCATGGCTTCTATTGCATCCAGTGCAAAAGGATTGCCATACAAGCCGCCCACCACATACAGCACGTCGCAGGTTTGCGCAGGCGCCTGCGCAATTCTTGCAGCACCATAGCGATACCGGATTGGGCAACTGCGGCCTGCATTTTCTGGTGTTGAATTCATGTACTACTCATACAGGTTGTCAAGTTGCCCAGGGGTCAACCTGCTGCTTTCACAATCCAGCACCACCCTGCCCGCCTTCAGGCCAATCACCCGCTGGCTCAGCAGGGGCACCAGGTTCACATTGTGGACCACGGTGATCAAGGTGGCTTTTTCACTGGCCTTCACCAGCAAATCGCACACTTCGTCGGCTGCAGTGGGATCAAGTGCGGCAGTGGGTTCATCCGCCAGAACCAGCCTGGGCCGCTGCATCAGCATGCGGGCAATGGCCACTTTCTGTCGCTCTCCACCTGACAGGCGGTCAGCGCGTTTGTCTGCCAGGTGGGCCATGCCCACGGCCGCCAATGCCTCATTCGCCTGCTGCTTTTCCTCGGCCGTGAACAGGCGCGCCCAGCTTCTGAGTACGGGCATGCGGGCCAGGCCACCCACCAGCACATTTTCCATTGCACTGAGGCGCCCCACCAGGTGCAGGCCCTGAAGCACCTGCCCCACCTCGGCGCGCACAGTGCGAAGATCGCGCTCGCGCTTCAGTGGAAAAACCTGCTGCAGGTTCACATGAATCTGCCCGGCAGTGGGCCTGGCAAAACCATTCAGGCAACGCAGCAGGGTGGATTTGCCTGCGCCATTTCGGCCAAGGATGGCCACTTTTTCGCCTTGTTCAATCTGAAGGTTTTCAACTTCGAGAATTCGGCGACCGGCAATCACCATTTCAAGATTCTGAATGTGGATCATAAAAGCGCCGTCCGAATACGTCGGCTGATTGAATCAAACACCGTGACCATCAGCACAACCACGATCAGGATAGTGGACAGGCGACCCCACTGAAACAGCGACACCGCTTCGGAGATCAACAGGCCCAGTCCTCCCGCGCCGATGATGCCAAGTATGGTGGAATCGCGGATGTTGTATTCCCACAGGTACAGGTGGCTGCTGACCCACTGGGGCAGCACGCTGGGCCACACTGACCAGAAAAAGGTTTGTGACGGGCTGGCACCCACGCCCTTCACGGCTTCAATTGAAGCCATGTCCAGTGTTTCAATC
>DASUDJ010000402.1:0-5241 GCA_036275635.1 Limnobacter sp.
ATGGTCTGGGTTGTTTCATGTCCCTTGCCGGCAAGAAGGATCACGTCCCGTGGATCAGCAGCCTGAATCGCCTGTTCAATCGCGCTCACCCTGTCAATTTCCATGCTGACCTTGTGCGCCATGGGGGCATCCACACCGGCAGAAATGTCCTGGAGAATCATGGCCGGGTCCTCCGACCTCGGATTGTCCGAAGTGATCCATACCCGGTCGGCCTTTTCCGCAGCCACTTGTCCCATCAGGGGGCGCTTGGTCCTGTCCCGGTCTCCTCCGCAACCGAATACCACCGCCAGCCTGCCGCCCCGCTTTTCTGCATAAGGGCGCAAGGCATCCAGTGTTTTCTGCAGCGCATCTGGTGTGTGTGCATAGTCCACAACCACAGCGGGCTGTCCGCCGACTTGTTGCATTCGGCCCAGGGGCGGCGTCACGCTGCCCAATGTCTGAGCGATCTGTGCAGCCGGAAAGCCCTGCTGCACAAGAGTAGCCAGGGCCAATGCGAGATTATCCGCATTGAACTCACCCACCACTGCAGTGTCGATGTTCACCATCTGGCCAGATGCATCAATTCGCACCCGCTGGCCATGTTCAGTGTGAATGACCTCAAGTATCCGGAAATCCCTGCCTGGTGAATGACCCACTGAGGTGCAACTGGCAGCCTGCTCGCGGGCATGCTGAAGGAATCTTGCGCCGAAAGGATCATCCAGATTGGCTACTGCACAACGCAGGGCTGGCCAGGAGGCCAGCAGCAGTTTTGCCTGGCCGTAAGACTCCATGTCACCGTGGTAGTCGAGATGATCCTGGGACAGATTGGTGAATACAGCCGTGTCAATCTTCACATGCTCCAGCCGGCGCTGATCAAGACCAATAGAGGACGCTTCCATGCATACAGTGTGAAAACCCTGGCGATGAAGCTCATGCAGCAACTGATGGATTGCCACCACTCCTGGTGTTGTCAACCCGGTGTGTGGCTTCAATTCATCAGGCGGACCATAGCCCAGCGTGCCTATCACAGCAGCCTTGTTTCCAAGCATGCACAGCGCCTGCGCCAACCAGCGGGTCACCGTGGTCTTGCCGTTGGTACCGGTCACAGCCAGCACCTTGATCGGGTTGCTGCCTGTTTTGTAGTAGCCTGCTGCAAGTTCTGCAATCAGGCTCTTCAGGTGAAGCACGGGCACCACATCCGCACTGTGATAGGTCCGCTGCTCGTCATATTCAACCAGCACCAGGCCACAACGCTGCTCGAGCAACAATTCATCGGCCAGATTACGGGGATCAAACTTCTCACCCGCGATTGCGATGAATACATCCTGTGGACCTGCCAGCAGGCGATGGTCGGTGACCAGGGCGGAACAGTCTGGATAGAAACCACGTACCTGCAGTTCCTGCAGTACTTCCGCCACAGAATGCAAACAGGCCCGGATCATAGGCTGCTTCCTTCGCGCGTTGGTGCAGACACCAACCTGCGCAATTGTTCTGCCGGTTGCAGCGCGTCCGGCTGAACATTCAGGCGGGTCAATACACTCTTGGTAATCACCGAGAAAACAGGTGCGGCTACCAGGCCACCATAATAGACACCGCCTTTGGGCTCATCCACCATCACGGCCACAATCACCCGCGGGTCCGAAACAGGCGCCAGCCCCACATAGGACGACACATACTTGTTCACATAGCGGCCGCCTTCCTGCTTGTGGGCAGTACCTGTCTTGCCCGCCACCCGATAGCCCTGTACCTGGGCTTTTGGCGCCGTACCTTGTGGGCCAGAAGCCAACTCCAGCATGTGGAGCATGCTGTCTGCAACCGGACCGCTCACCACACGGTGCGAACGCACAGGGGTGTTCGGATCGTGCTTGATCAACGACACCGGTACGAAATTACCCTGATTTGCAAAGATGGTATAGGACTGCGCCAGCTGGATCAGTGACACGGAAATACCATGCCCATATGACATCGTGGCCTGTTCGATCGGGCGCCACTTGTTCCAGGGGCGCACGCGACCAGCCACCGCCCCGGGAAATGCGATCGCGGGTGTCTGGCCAAAGCCCAGCAGATTGAAAAAATCCCAGAGGTCCTTGCGCTCGATGTCCAGCACAATCTTGGATGTACCCACATTGCTTGACTTCTGGATGATCTCTTCCACCGTCATCACACCATGCGGCTTGGTATCACTGATGGTGGCCGGGCCAATCGACATTCTTCCATTGCCTGTGTCAATCCGGGTGTGCGGCTTCACCTTGCCTTGGTCCATCGCCAGTGCCACACCGAAAGGCTTCAGGGTGGAACCGGGTTCAAACATGTCCGTGAACACACGGTTGCGCAGCTTGTCACCGTGCAGGGCACCCCGATTGTTGGGGTCATAACTTGGGATATTGGCCATGGCCAGCAACTCACCAGTCTTGGCATCCAGCACCACTGCGGCCGCAGCAGTGGCCTTGTGGAAATCAACTGCTTTCTTCAGTTCGGACAACACGATGTACTGCACATCTGCATCCACTGAAAGAACCAGGTCCTTTCCATTGACCGGCGGACGGGACTCGCGAATGTCCTCAATCACATTACCCAGTCGGTCCCGAATCACGTTGCGCTCGCCATTCATACCAGTCAGTTGCTGATCAAACGCAAGCTCCACGCCCTCCTGACCCTTGTCCTCAATACTGGTAAAGCCCACCAGGTGCGCCATGGTCTCGCCCTGCGGGTAATAGCGCTTGCTTTCGGTCACAAAACCCAGGCCGGGGATTTTCAGCGCCTTTGCCTTGGCAGCCACATCAAAATCAACCTGCCGGTCCAGGTACACAAATGCGCGCTTGCTGTCTTTCCGCATCTGGGCAATCATTCGATCCGGCTTCAAGCCAAGCACACCAGCCAGTTTTTTCAGATCCTCGTCCTTGGCATCCACAATCCGCCTGCCGTCATACCACACGGCCTGCGCAGGCACGCTTTGAGCCAGCACCACCATATTGCGGTCAAACAGGCTTCCCCGACTGGCCTGCAATGGCAGCGTGCGCTCAAGACGCTTGGCACCCTGCTCCTGCAGGAAATCATTGGAAATGATCTGCAGGTAGGCAGCACGTGCGATCAAACCGCCAAAGGCCAAAAATACACAGATCAGCACAAAACGCGAACGCCAGGCAGGCAGGCGCATTTCCAGCAAATCTGACCCGCCAAAACGGACTGCTTTAGTCATGCTTGAAGCCTCCTTCCAGAGGCATGAAAATGACTGAACCCTGCGCGGGCGGGCTCATCTCAAGCCGGGTGCGCGCAACTTCGTCTACCCGCTCACCCTTGGCCAAGGCCACCTGTTGCAATTGCAAGCGGGTGAAAGCCACTTCAATCTGATGCTCGGCCTGTTGTTCTTCGCCCAGGGCCACGAAAAGACTGCGCGCAGTATGCTGCTGCTCAACCACCACCATGGCGCAGAACACAACAAGCGACAGCAGGAAGATGTTCAGGCGCCCCATGCACTCCCCTTTCCCTGAAGGGTTGCCGGCAGTTCCGCCAGCTTTTCAGCCACGCGCAACACCGAGGACCGGGAGCGGGGATTCCGCTCGCACTCTTCCTTTCCGGGCTTGATGCGCTCCAGCTTTTTCATCAGAGGCTGTGGCTCTGGCAGGGGCATCTTTCGCAGCCTTGCATCCTGTTGCGACTTTGGATTGGCCAACTTTTCAATGAACTGCTTGGTGATTCGGTCTTCCAGTGAGTGGAAGCTGATCACCGCAAGGCGTCCGCCGATCTTCAAACGCCGGAATGCTGCCGCTAAACCCTGTTCGAGTTGCGCAAGCTCCTGGTTGACGTGAATCCGTAAAGCCTGAAAGGTGCGCGTTGCAGGGTCCTGGCCCGGCTCCCGCGTGCGAACTGCCCCTGCCACGATCTGGGCAAGGTCGAGTGTTGTAGTGATCGGCCGCTCCGAGCGGCGAGCAGCAATCGCTGTTGCAATCTGAACAGCAAACCGTTCTTCCCCATAATTCCTTATCACCTCTTTGATTTCCCGAACATCAGCCCGGGCAAGAAAATCGGCCGCTGACTCGCCAGCCTGCGGATCCATGCGCATGTCCAAAGGCCCGTCCCTGCGGAAGCTGAAACCCCGTTCGGCCTGGTCGATCTGTGGTGAAGAAACCCCGATGTCCATCAATACCCCATCCACCTGGTCAACACCAAGGGAATCCAATGCAGATTCCAGCGCTGAAAATGCAGATTGAATGCCTTGAAAGCGGGGGTCCTGGATGTCTTTCATGGCCAGCACAGCCTGTGGATCGCGATCAAGCGCGATGAGCCGCCCCTTGGGCGACAGGCCTGCAAGAAGGGCCCTGCTGTGCCCTCCACGTCCGAAGGTGCAATCCAGGTAGGTGCCATCCGGTTTGTGCAAGAGGGCGTCAACCGTGGGTTGAAGCAGCACGGGGATATGTTCATGTGTACTCACCTTCAGAAGCTGAATTCAGTCAGTGAGTCAGGCATGCCCTGGGCAATCGCCTTTTCCTCTTCCACCCTCAAAAGTGTGGAATCCCAGATCTCGAAATGGCTTCCCATGCCCAGCAGCATCACATCCTTGGTCAACTTGGCAGCCTCGCGCAATTCAGGCGAAACCAGGATGCGGCCTGCAGTGTCCAGTTCAACATCCGTTGCAAAACCAAGAAAAATGCGTTGCCAGGGGCGGGCAGACATGGGCCAGGCGGCAATTTTTTCCCGATGCTGCTCCCAGACCGGGCGCGGAAACATCAGCAGGCAGCCGTTTGGATGCTTGGTGAGTGTCAAGGCTCCCTCGCACTGTGCCTGCAGTGCGTCACGATGCTTTTGGGGAACGCTCATGCGCCCCTTTGCATCCATTGATAAGGAAGAACTGCCCTGATACACGCGAATTAGATTCCCACAAAATCACACAAATCCCCACGAAGCACCACTTTACGCATTATGAAATGTACGGTCAAGCAGTTCCCAAGGGAAAAGGCTTTGCAACCAAAGACTTAGAGCGATTTTTGAATGCTATTGAAAAATAAAAAACCTTAAGAAATAAGGCAGTAGAGACAACACTGAAAGTAATGTCTTAGATGGGTCTGGGGAAAGCTAACGTGTTTGGGGGGATGGGGAAAGCGCGCCTGTAAGCCGGATTCTGTTCACCAGCCTTTCGGCTGGCGTGACAATCATTCCTCTAGGCTGAAAATTGCTTTTCAGCTCAAGCCACCTACCCGCGCGCCCGGGGAGCGCCGTTGGCGCCTGAAGCGCCTGCGCGCCTATTTGGTGTTGCTCCAAGTG
>DASUDJ010000403.1:0-7991 GCA_036275635.1 Limnobacter sp.
TGGTCTATTGTAATGGCAGGCGGATTGGCCGCCTGCCTTTTTACAAGGAGTAATTTCATGAAAGCAATCGTGACAAAAACCAGTGTGTTCCTGACCAGCCTCTTGGCCACCACCTATGCATTTGCAGGCTCCTGCTGCGAAACCGGTGCCATCTGCTGTGCCATGAGCATGCCCTGCTGCTGATGTTTACGTTTTGACACAGCAGGTTTTTAATATTCCATGCTGCAATTCTGCAACACGATTCGCCACTGGCTGATCGCCCTCCTGTTGGGCGTATTCTCGTTCCAGGCCCTGGCCGCAAGCGCGAGTGAGCTGTGTCGTTTTCATTGTCAGAAAGACTGGAAAGCCAATGTGGCCGTGAGTGCCGCAAGTGCTGGCGATTCCGCTGTCGACTCCAGAGGTCCCGGTGATCCCGCTGACCGATGGTCGCCGTTCTCCACACCCTGCCCGGACCTGCTGCCTGCCGCCGATTCAGCCGACCCTGAAACCGGTGCCTGCACAAGCTGCGGAATGTGTGCCTTGAATGCGGTAGTCACCCTGCCGGAAGTCGACATGCACATGGACTTGATGCATTCATCCAAGCCTGTTGTTGAGCTTGCTCAGGCAACTGCCTGGTTGAATGACGGGTTGTTCAAACCACCGCGCAGTTAAGCCCCCAGCCAAACTCCCTGCCTTGACTTTCCGCTCCGGGTGTAGAATTCGCCTGTGTTCTGCCCGAGGTTTACTGTGTCTGCCGATTTCAAAGTGTTGTCCTTCATCCCGCCGATGACGCAGCTCAACACGCCCTATCCCTCCACTGCCTACATCACCGGCTTTCTGCGCAAGCAGGGTGTTCAAGCTGTGCAGGCCGACATTGCATTGGGCCTGGTGCTGCAGTTGTTTTCACCGGAAGGGCTGGACCGCATTGCCGAAGAAATCGAGCAGTATGAAGAGGTCACCGAGCGGGTGGCCCTGTTCATGGACCAGTTCAGCCGTTACCGCGCCACCATCACGCCCACCATCCGCTTCCTGCAGGGTGGTGATTCAACCCTGGCTCACCGAATCAACAGCCGCAGTTTCCTGCCGGAAGGCCCACGGTTTGAATCACTGGAGGTGTATGTAGATGAAGAGGGCGGCGACCCGCTGGCCTGGGCATTCGGTGCTCTGGGCGCGCAGGACAAAGCCCGCCACCTGGCCACGCTGTACCTGAATGATTTGGCCGATGTGATCGCGGATGCAATTGATGAGCGCTTCGAATTCGTGCGCTATGCGGAATCGCTGGCGGGCAGCCAGCCCAGCTTCGACCCGCTGGCCCATGCATTGCAGCAGCCTTTCACTCTAATAGATGAAATCTTGGTGCAGCTGACGCTTGAAGAATATCGCCGCCACCAGCCGCAGCTGGTGTTGCTCTCTGTGCCATTTCCGGGTGCGGTGTATGCAGCCTTGCGCATGGCGCAGGCTTTGAAGGCAGAAAACCCGGCCGTAAAAATTGGTTTGGGTGGTGGTTATGTGAACACCGAGCTGCGTGAACTGGCTGAACCCCGCCTGTTCGACTTCGTGGATTTTGTGACGCTCGATTCAGGCGAACGTCCACTGCTCTGCCTGATTGAACACCTGCAAGGCCAGCGTGGACCGCAGCGCCTGGTGCGCACCTTCACCCGCAATGCGGAAGGGCGGGTGCAGTACACCAACTGGGCTGAGCCGGATGTGCCTTTCCAGGATGTGGGCACGCCCACCTGGGACGGCCTGCCGCTGCACAGCTACCTCAGCCTGCTGGACATGCTGAACCCCATGCACCGCCTGTGGAGTGATGGCCGCTGGAACAAGCTGACTGTGGCGCATGGCTGCTACTGGAAAAAATGCAGCTTCTGCGATGTGTCGCTGGACTACATTTCCCGTTATGAAAATGCCACCGCCACTGAGCTGGTGAACCGCATTGAACAGATTGTGGCCGAGACCGGGCAAACCGGTTTTCATTTCGTGGACGAGGCTGCGCCTCCCAAGGCGCTGAAAGCGCTGGCGCTGGAGTTGATTGAACGTGGCGTGTCGATCTCCTGGTGGGGCAATATCCGGTTTGAAAAATCATTCACGCCCGAGTTGTGCCAGTTACTGGCAGACAGTGGCTGCATTGCAGTCAGCGGCGGGTTGGAAGTGGCGTCGGACCGCCTGCTGAACCTGATGAAAAAAGGCGTGTCGGTGGAACAGGTGGCCCGAGTCACCAAGGGCTTCACCGATGCAGGCGTGCTGGTGCATGCCTACCTGATGTATGGCTTTCCCACGCAGACCGTGCAGGACACGGTGGATGCGCTGGAATACGTGCGCCAGTTGTTTGCAGAAGGCTGCATACAGAGTGGTTACTTCCACCGTTTCGCCTGCACTGTGCATTCGCCCGTGGGCAAGAACCCGGAAGAATATGGCATCAAGCTGAAGCCCTTGCCAAAAGGCAATTTTGCGAAAAACGACATCGGCTTCATCGACCCCACGGGCGTAGACCATGCGGCACTGGGCGAAGGCCTGAACAAGGCGCTGTACAACTACATGCATGGCATTGGGCTGGACCAGAATGTGCGCAGCTGGTTCGACATGAAAGTGCCCAGGCCCTCCGTGCCGCGCAATTTCATTGAAACAGCCCTGCATGGTTCCCCATAATATTGACATGCTGTAAATATCAGTGGAAAGTGGCCTGGAAGAACATAAAAACAATTCAAGAGACAATCCATGAGCCTGAAAACCCTGCTGATGCCGGTCATCACCCAGTACCGCTTTTCCCGCAACACCCTGCTGGCCAGGCGCAAGCGGGCTGAAAAAGCCAGGCTGGCTGCTGGCAGGCCACACACTGTTCATTATTTTCACCAGGTGGATGACCCCTACAGCCACCTGATGGTGCAGGCCCTTGGCTTGTTCCTCGCCCGTTACCCAGTGCAACTCATTGCCCATGTGGTCAGCCCGCCTGCAGATTCGGCAGCGCCTGAAAGGGACAAGCTGGTGGCTTTCAGTCGCCGAGATGCTGCGTTGCTTGCTGAAAAACACGGTCTTGATTTCAAAGACACCGGTGCGCAACCCGACTCGGCAGCACTCCAGCTGGCCTGCCATGCACTGGTGGCTGCAATTGAAGCCGGGCAGTTTGTTGAACTGGCGCCCGCCATCAGCCAGTGGCTGTGGACTGTAAAAGAAAATGATGAAGTGCCGCCCCACATTCAAACCGGCAACTTCCAGTCCCCCGCTGCGGTGCAGAAGCACATTGCTGATTCGGATTTGCTGCGCCACAGGCTGGGTCATTACCTGGGCGGCATGTTGTACTACGAGGGTGAGTGGTATTGGGGCATTGACCGGCTTTATCACCTGGAACAGCGACTTCGGGAAGTGGGTGTGCAGGGCAAGGGTATTTCCGGCCCGCTGTTTGGAAATGATGACAGCCTGAAAAATACCCAACTGTTGAAGAATCCACCCGACATTGACTTCTTCTTCTCTTTCCGCAGCCCCTATTCCGCCATCGTGGCACCACGGGTGTTCGAGTTGGGCAGGCTGACTGGTGCGAAAGTGAAGCTGCGTTATGTGCTGCCCATGGTGATGCGGGGCCTGCCCGTGCCCGCAGTCAAGCGTGAATACATTGTGCAGGACACTGCCCGCGAGGCGCATGTGCGGGGCATTCCGTTTGGCCGTCTGAATGACCCGGTGGGCCTGCCCACCGAGCGCGGCCTGGCCTTGATTCCGTTTGCAGAACAGCACAGCCGCGGCCCGGAATACGTGATGTCTTTCATGCAGGGTGTGTGGGCTGAAGGCATTGATGCGGGCAGTGACAAGGGCTTGCAGCGGATTGTTGAACGCGCAGGCCTGGGCTGGGAAGGGGCACAAATCGCCTTGCAACACACGGCATGGCGCGAGGTGGCCGCAGCCAACCGGGAGGAATTGTTTCAAGCTGGCCTGTGGGGCGTGCCTTCATTCAAGGTAGGCCACTTTTCAACATGGGGCCAGGACCGCCTGTGGGCTGTGCATGAGGCACTGAAAGCACAGGCCTCGCAAACCTGACTCACCACGCATCAACTCCTGCAAGGTGAGAAACTTGACCTTGCCATGGTGTCAGGCTTTCCAATACAGTAATCATTCAATTGATTCGAGGTAACACCATGCCTGGTTGCAATCACTGCCATTCTGACGAGGCTGCGAAGTCAGTAGTCGATCCTGGTTTCCGCAAGGTGTTGTGGGTGGCGCTGGTTGCGAATGCTGCCATGTTCATCCTGGAAGTGGGCGCCAGCTGGTCCGCAGGTTCTGTCTCGCTTCTGGCTGATTCGCTGGATTTCGGTGGTGATGCAGCCAACTATGCCCTGTCGCTTTTCGTGCTGGGCATGGGCCTGCAAACACGTGCGAAAGCGGCTTTCCTGAAAGGTGTCTCAATGGGCCTGTACGGCTTGGGCGTGCTGGCTTTTGCTGTTTACGCGGCATTGAATGGCGAGGTGCCCTCCTACACCACCATGGGTGTGGTGGGTGCACTGGCGCTGAGTGTGAATGTGGGTGTTGCTGCCATGCAATACCGCTATCGAAATGGCGATTCCAATATGCGATCCGTGTGGTTGTGCAGCAGGAATGATGCAATCGGCAACCTGGCCGTGTTGGCGGCGGCCCTGATGGTGGGCCTGACACAGAACGCCTGGCCTGATTTGCTGGTGGCCGCCCTGATGGCCTCGCTTGGCCTTTCAGGTTCCATCAGCGTGATCCGCCAGGCCCGGCAGGAAATTCGCACGGGCCAGGTGGCTGCGCCGCATGCTGCGTCTGATGGGCATGGTCATTCACACCACGGTCACTGACTGGCTTCAAGATTCTGTACTTCATGGTCTGAAGGTCCGTCTTACCCACGCCGACGGGTTTTGCTGTAATACAATCGGTCGACCATCCAACCTGCAAGCAACATGACCGAATATCAATCCGTGGCTGCACCCGCGTCCGTTTCATTCCTTCAGGCTTTCAGGTTCTGGCTGAAGCTGGGTTTCATCAGTTTTGGCGGTCCGGCGGGGCAGATTGCCATCATGCACCAGGAACTGGTGGAGAACAAACGCTGGCTTTCAGAACGCAGGTTCCTGCATGCATTGAACTACTGCATGGTGTTGCCCGGGCCGGAAGCCCAGCAACTGGCCACCTACATCGGCTGGCTGATGCACCGCACCTGGGGCGGTGTTGTTGCAGGCCTGCTGTTTGTGTTGCCTTCCCTTTTCATCCTGATCGGCCTGTCATGGGTGTATGTGGCGTTTGGAGAAACCCCGCTGGTGGCGGGTTTGTTCTACGGAATCAAGCCTGCGGTCACGGCCATCGTGTTCCAGGCTGCCCACAGGATTGGTTCACGGGTCCTGAAAAACAATCTGCTCTGGGCTGTGGCAGTGCTGTCATTCGTGGCTTCGGCTGTGTTCAACATGCCTTTTCCGCTGATCGTGTTGCTGGCCGCAGTGTGCGGCTACTTCGGCGGGCGGCTCTATCCGGGCAAATTCAGCATGGGTGGCGGGCATTCGGCAGGTTCCTCCACGCATGCACCTGCGGTCATTGACGACCACACGCCCACCCCGGCCCATGCCCTGTTCACCTGGAAACGCCTGGCCCTGGTTGCGCTGGTGGGTGGGTTGATGTGGATTGTGCCCATGTTGGCCATGTTGTTGGGTTATGGATGGGACCACACCCTGACCCAGATGGCCTGGTTTTTCACCAAGGCAGCATTGATGACCTTTGGCGGAGCCTATGCAGTGCTGCCCTATGTATACGACGGAGCGGTGGAATATTACAAGTGGCTGAGCCCGGGGCAGATGATTGATGGCCTGGCTCTTGGCGAAACCACGCCGGGGCCGCTGATCATGGTGGTGGCTTTCGTGGGTTTTGTGGGTGCCTATCTGAAAGAGATTTTTGGTCCGGACCAGCTTTTCCTGGCCGGTGCAGCCGGAGCCGTGATTGTCACCTGGTTTACATTCCTGCCTTCATTCGTGTTCATCCTGATGGGCGGGCCTCTGGTGGAAACCACCCACAACCAGCTGAAATTCACTGCACCGCTGACGGCCATCACGGCTGCCGTGGTGGGCGTGGTGGTGAACCTGGCCCTGTTTTTTGCTTACCATGTGCTGTGGCCCACTGGCTTTTCCGGCAGTTTCGAGTGGCCGGCAGCAGTCATTGCCAGCATTGCCTTTCTGGCCCTTTTCAAATACAAGCGGGGCGTGATTGAAGTGATTGCTGCATCTGCGCTGGCAGGCCTGTTGTGGTCACTGTATGCCTGAACCCTGCGACCTGCGCCCCATGAGCTGAATAGGGTCGATTACTGGTCACTCCCTGGGCAGCCTGTTGCCGAGGCGGCACAGGCTGCCACATCCACGCGGGCCTTCAGGCGGCTGACCAGCAGAAACAGGCCCCCCAGCTTGCGGTGAATGAACAGGCAATCAATCGGGGGTGCATGCCAGAACTTGCGGTCCTCCCCAAGTTCAAAGCCCTTGTCCCGGATGCGTGCGGCCAGGTCTGTGTTGCCGAAATCAAAACTGCCCTGGGTACGGAAAGGTTCGCAGGCCAGTTCCATCAGGTCCAGCACCAGTTCCCGGTGGTGTGTCGCCGTGCTGGAATCGAAATATCCAATTCTCATTGCGGCCTGTTCCAGCATGGCCCTGCTGCCTGCTGTGGCCGCAGCCATCACATCCAGGTAACCGTCCACCAATTCTTTCCTGAAGCTGCGGGTGGCACCAAAATCCAGCAGCACCAGCCTGCCGGTTTTCGTGTTGTAGCGGTAGTTTGCAAAATTCGGGTCGGTCTGCATCAGCCGCATGTCCAGCAATTCCCTGAACATCAATTGAAACAGGGTGGTGGCAATCCTGTCCCGCACCGGCTGGGTGGCATGGGCCATGTTTTCAATTGGCACACCCTCCAGAAAGCCCATGGCCAGTATGGACGGTGTGGTCAATTCCGCTTTCACAGCCGGAATGTCAAACCGCTGATCAAGCCCCAGCGCTGCAGCATATTCCGCCAGGTATTTCGCCTCGCGAAGGTAGTCTGCCTCTTCATGCAACTGCTTTTTGGCTTCTGCCAACAGGGCAGCCAAGTCGAAGCTTTTTGGCACCAGGCCGGTGAATTTCAGGATGCTGGCCACGTTGTCGATGTCGCTGTCAATGCTGTCGCGCACACCGGGATATTGAATCTTGATGGCCAGCTTTTCTCCATCCAGAGAAATTGCTTCATGCACCTGTCCAATTGAGGCAGCAGCAATCGGGGTCAGGTTGAACTCCCTTACCTTGGCCCGCCATTCCTTTCCCCATTCCCTTTCAAGCACTTCCAGCAACTGCTTGCGGGGCATGTGTTTTGCATCCTGCCGCAGCTTGGCCAGGATCTCCGCCAGCTGGGGCGGAAGCATGTCGCCTGCATCCATCGACACCAGTTGGCCCAGCTTCATGGCCGCGCCGCGCAACTGGGCCAGTTGGTCAGCCACACGCAGGGCGTTTTTGGGTGTCAACAACAGCTTGCTGAGCTTGGGCCGTTTTCCCTGGGCCAATTGAAGCGTGCCGTTTTTCACCACCGACCCCGCCACCGAGGTGGCCAGTGCTCCAAAACGACTCAATCGGGCCAGGCGACCAGCAGGCACGGCCGATTCCCTGTCTGTGTCCCCGGTGGTACCTGGAATATCCTGCGGCTGCTTTTTCATCTGTAAACCCAGACCGAACTGTCACGTTGAGAACAAACCACTTTCATGCTCACAATCCCGTCTCAGTATTCAAAGGTAAGTTTCATGTTTCAACCCCGCCACAGGTCCATGTCCCTGTCGTTTGACTCTCACCGGAACAAAAGCTCATTTGCGGCCAGGCTGGGCAAGTTCCTTTTCATTGTATTGCTGTTGGGTGTTGCTGCGGGCCTTACCCTGTTCAGTGTGTCGTCCTGCCAGGAGAAAGCGGCCAGCACCCGAGTGCTGACCTTCGCCAGCAGGAATGCCTGCGAGCTTCGCTATGAAGGCGTGGGTTTGACCCTGATTGAAAACCATTGTGGTGCCAACACCGGCATTT
>DASUDJ010000404.1:0-4599 GCA_036275635.1 Limnobacter sp.
TGATTCGCAGCGAGGGGCGCTTGCGCCAGCAAGCGATGCAAAGGCGCTTTAGCGCTTTGCATGACCCAAGCCAGAATCAGCAATCCGGGAATCAAAGCCTTGCCAAGGCAGATTGAACAGACAACCTAACCCGACAAAAGATACCCACGAAAGCCTTGCCAAGGCAGGCTGAACAGGCACTCCAACCCGACAAGAGATGCCTACGAAAGCCTTGCCAAGGCAGAGTTGAACAGGCAACCCAACCCGCCCAAAAGACGCCTACGAAAGCTGTCTCAAAGAACTCCCTCGTCCATCATCCGCTGAATGTCCTCCGCGGCATATCCCAAGCCCAGCAGCACCTCGCTGTTGTGTTCACCCAGCTTTGGTCCCAGCCAGCGCGTGGCTCCGGGTGTGTCGCTGAGCTTTGGAACAATGCCCGGTACCTTCAAAGTCTGGTCGTCAGCAAAGGGGTGTTCTTCGATCATTCCACGGGCCTGAAACTGTGGATCCCTCACAATGTCTTCAATGCTGTAAATCTTGCTGACTGGCACATCCGCATTTTCGAGTACCTCAAGTGCTTCATCAATATTGCGGGCCTTGCACCACTGGGCAATCGTGTTGTCAATCAGTTCGGTGTGACGAACCCTGCCGTCGTTGCTGGCCATGTCGGGATTGTCGGCAAAATCAGGCCGGCCAATTGCAATCATCAGGCGCCTGAAAATTGCGTCTCCGTTGCCGCCTATCACGATGAAACCGCCGCAACCACAGGTGTAAGTGTTGGAGGGCACAATGCCGGGCAAGCTGGCGCCTGATCGCTTGCGCACCACCCCTGCAAAATCGTATTCAGGCAACAGGCTTTCCATCATGTTGAACACCGACTCATACAGGGCCACATCCACCACCTGTCCCAAGCCTGTCTTGTGGCGCTGCTGAAGCGCCATCAATGCGCCGATCACGGCATGCAGGCCTGCCAATGAATCTCCGATGGAGATGCCCACCCGCACCGGCGGTCGATCCGTGTCACCACTTAAAAAACGCATGCCGCCGATGGATTCCGCGATTGCACCGAAGCCTGGCCGATCCTTGTAGGGTCCTGTCTGACCATAGCCGCTGAGTCGCACCACGATCAGGCCGGGGTTCAGTTCCTTCAACCGTGCGGGTGTGAAGCCCCATTTCTCAAGCTGCCCAGGGCGGAAGTTTTCAACCAGGATGTCCGCACTTTCCAGCAGTTTTTTCAGCACATCCAGCCCTGCCGGAGATTTCAGATTCAAGGTGACTGATTTCTTGTTGCGGGCCTGTACAGCCCACCACAGGGAATTGCCTTCATGGAGGACACGCCACTTCCGGATCGGATCGCCGCTGCCCGGTGTTTCAACCTTGATGACTTCCGCCCCGAACTCCCCCAACATGCGGCTGGCAAAAGGCCCTGCAATCAGGGAGCCCAATTCAATCACCCGGATACCGCACAAGGGACCAACCTGCGAGGTGTGTGAATCAGCATGATCGGAAGTGTGTTTCATGTTCAGCCGCTTTCAGGAGTCTGGGGAAATGTGTCAAAAAATTGTCTGTGCGCAATTGAAGCAGAAGTTTGCATTCGCAGGGCGTGGGCTTTCGGTCCTAATCGGACTCCGGGCCGAGCTGCCGCCTGTCAAGCAATGCACGGGCCACGGTGCTGGGGTCGGTGTACTCCAGTTCACCGCCGATGGGCACACCACGGGCAAGACGGCTGACTTTCAGGGCCATGCGACGTATGCGGTCAGTCAGAAATACGGCCGTGGCCTCGCCTTCATTGGTGAAGTTCGTGGCCAGGATTACTTCTTTCACCTGGCCGTCATCCAGGCGCTGACCCAGCTTGGGCCAGTCCAGTGATTCAGGCCGCACGCCATCCAGCGGAGATGCACGGCCCATCAGCACATAGTAATAACCCCGGTAGGTTTGCGTGGCTTCAATCGCAGCCAGGTCGGCCGGGGTTTCCACCACGCACACCAGGCTGGGATTGCGACGGGTGTCACTGCAGATGGAACACAACTCGGAATGGCAGAAGTTGTTGCACTGGCTGCAATGGCGAATTTCCGCAACAGCCTTCAGAAGGGATTCACCCAGAGCTGTTGCTGCCTGCCTGTCATTCTGAAGCAGGTGGAAAGCCAGGCGCTGGGCGGACTTGGGCCCCACGCCCGGCAAACGCTTCAACGCCTGCACAAGGTCAACCAGGGGGTCCAGACCATCAAAGGCGTCAAAGGCGGTACGGCTCATGGGAACAGGTCAGAATGGCATCTTGAAGCCGGGGGGCATCGGGAAGCCGGCTGTGACCGACGACATTTTCTCTGTCATCAGGGCCTCAGCCTTGCGAACTGCATCATTGAAAGCCGCAGCCACCAGGTCTTCCAGCATGTCCTTGTCTTCACCCAGCAGTGAAGGATCAATCGTGATGCGCTTGCAGTCATGCTTGCAGGTCATGGTGACTTTTACCATGCCACCGCCCGATTGGCCTTCCACTTCCATGGCACCGATCTCGGCCTGCATCCTGGCCATCTTGTCCTGCATTTGCTGGGCTTGCTTCATCAAGCCGGCCAACTGGCCTTTCATCATGTTCATGTGAATTGATCTCCTGTCAAATGTCGGCTGGGCCTGTATCGCTCAGCGCCCTTTCAGACCCTGGGACAACTGTTGCGCCCATCAGGTTCTGAATGTCTTTCAAAAATGGGTCTTCCTGCAGGGCCTGCCTTGCATTGTCCAGCGCCTGCCGGCGGGTTTCGCTCTGCACCGCATGGGCGGTCTGCTGGGCCTCGCCGAACTGCATCTGCAATTTCACGGTACAACCATAATACTGGCTGAGCACCGCTTCAAGCCTCGCCACCATGCTGACCTCAGTGTAGGCCTTGATGGCTGTGCGCAGGGTAATCTGCATGCTGCCTGCATTGCGGCTGGCCTCAACCAGTTCAGCCTGCACAAGGGCCTGGCGGGTCAAACCCTTGGCAGGCACCTGCTGCGACACCTGCGGCCAATTGCCTGCACTGGGTAAATCGCCTTGCAAATCACCATGAAAATCACCGGCAGCAGAAACCGGGGGGATCAGGGTTGCAGCAGGGGTAATGGCATTGGCTTGCCCGGAATGGTCAACGCCTGCCCGGGGAGGGTCGAGGTTGTCATCTGCCGTGTCCCAGGGGGGAGCCTCATCCAGTACGGCCACTGACACTTTCGCCGCCGCTGGTGCAAGAGCCTGTGCTGAGCCTGCCTTGTCGGTCGAGGATGCAGGTCGGGAAGCCACTTTAGCCTGTGGTGCTGCAACAGCCGCCTGTGCACCTGGCGTGGGGGTCTGCATCACTGGCCTGGTGGCAGGCCTCTCGGCAGCCTGGACCTGCACGGGCACGGTGGCCCCCACCTCCACATGTCCACCCGGCTTGAAGGCCAGCATTCGAACCAGCGCCATTGAAAAGCCGATGGATTCCTCTGGCGCCAGGTGCAGTTCGGCTCGGGCATGGGTGGCCACCTGGTAAATCAGTTGCAGGTCTTCAGCACCAAATACGCCCTGCAGGTTCTGAAGTGCAGCCTGGTCGGGGTCATTCGCATCAAGGCCACCCGCAAAATGGGCAACTGACAAGCGATAGGCCACGGCGGCCAGTTCATCCAGGATTGCACCAAACGGCGCACTTGCAAAAGCCAGCGCATTGCTGATTTCAAGAAGTGCCTTGCCATCACCCTTTGCAAGGGCCTGCAGCAACTGGTAAACCACCTGCTGATCCACGGTGCCCAGCATGGTACGAACGGTGTCTTCACTGACAAGGCCAGCGCTGTATGCGATTGCCTGGTCAGTCAGTGAAAGCGCATCACGCACACTGCCACGGGCTGCCTTGGCAAGCAGGCGCAAGGCACCGGTTTCAAACTGGATTCCTTCTTCAGTCAGGATGTGGGCCAGGTGGTCTGCAAGCTGATCAGGCGGCAATTGACGCAAGGCAAACTGCAGGCAGCGCGACAGCACCGTGGCTGGAATTTTCTGGGGGTCGGTGGTGGCCAGGATGAACAGCACATGCCCCGGTGGCTCCTCCAGGGTTTTAAGCATGGCATTGAAGGCACTGGTGGACAGCATGTGCACTTCGTCAATTACGTACACCTTGTAGCGGCCAGCAGTGGGCGCATACATGGCATTTTCCAGCAGTGCACGCATTTCATCCACGCGGGTGTTGGTGGCTGCATCCACCTCCAGCAGGTCGACAAAACGGCCCTGGCTGATCTCGAGGCAGGCCTGGCATTTGCCGCAAGGCGTGCGGCTGATGCCCAGTTCGCAGTTCACTGCACGGGCAAGAATTCGGGCAATGGTGGTTTTACCCACACCCCGGGTACCGGTGAACAGGTAGGCATGATGAAGTCGCTGGTTGTCAAGCGCATGGGAAAGCGCCTTGACCACATGGGCCTGGCCCACCAGAGAATCAAAGTCTCGCGGTCGCCATTTTCTAGCCAAGGCCTGAGATGCTGTTTGATTCATTCGGATTGGACCCGGTAATTTGACCAAAACAAGAGGCGAGCCAGAACCCCGGCACTGACTTCACGGTTGTGGCTGCTTCCTTCCGGACCTGACCAGGTTGGCCGCTACGCCATGCGGGGAGGCCCGCCAAACTGAAT
>DASUDJ010000405.1:0-3032 GCA_036275635.1 Limnobacter sp.
GTTGCACAGCAGTTGATGGACACAGGTCTTGTTTTCCTGGGTAAAACCAGGCTTCCAGAATTCGGTCTGACAGCCACCACCGAGTACAGCAAGGCCAAACCTGTGCGCAACCCATGGAACACCGGGCACAGCACAGGCGGATCATCTGGAGGCTCGGCCGCACTGGTGGCTGCAGGTGTGGTACCGATCGCCCATGCAAATGATGGAGGCGGTTCAATTCGGATACCAGCGGCCTGTTGCGGCCTGGTGGGCCTGAAGCCCAGCCGGGGCAGACTGCTGATCAATGACATGGCGAAAAGCCTGCCAATCAATATCGTGAGTGATGGTGTGGTTACACGCACTGTACGTGACACTGCAGCCTTTTTCGCGCTGGCCGAGGAACATTACAGGAACCCGGCATTGCCACCCCTGGGCCACATCACCATGCCAGGCAGAAAGCGATTGAAAATTGGCATGTTCACCCGCAAGCTGGCTGGTGGTCAAACCCACCCGGAGTGCGTGGCGGCAGTGCAGAAGGCAGCTGCTCTGTGCGAAAGCCTGGGACATGAAGTGAAGGAAATCGAAGTGCCCATCGCTGCCCAGTTTGCGGATGATTTCCTGCTGTACTGGGGCATGCTGGCTGCATCGATTGCGCATCTTGGAAAATTTGCGGTCGACAGGCAACTGGACAGTCAGAAACTTGAGCCGCTAACTCTTGGGCTGGCCGGGCATTTCAAAAAGAACCTGGTGAAGTTTCCCTTTGCCCTTCGTCGTCTGTTCCAGTTCAAGGCGAAATACGCCGAGTTCTTTCAGACTATCGATGTTCTGCTCAGCCCCACCCTGGGCCAGCCTGCACCGCCAATTGGTTACCTGGCACTGGACCTGCCATTTGAAGAGGCACGCCACCGCCTGATCAATTTTGCTTCATTCACCGCGGCCCAGAATGTTTCAGGCGCACCAGCCATCAGCCTGCCCATGCACCACACTGCAGAGGGTATTCCGGTGGGCGTGCATTTTGCCGCAGCCACCGGTTATGAATACAGGCTGATTGAACTCGCGCTTGAACTGGAAGATGCCCAGCCATTCAGGATGCTGGCATGAACTGCAGGTGCGCCTTGTAAACCACAGACGCCCTGTCCACCATCGGACAGTGGCCGGTGTTTTCAAGCATCAGGTCAACAATTGCAGGGTTGGCCTGTTTCAGCAAGGCCAGCCCACCGGGATGCACCAGCAGATCAGAATCGCCCCACACCACCATCAGCGGCACCCGGGTGCTGGCCACCAGGTCATTCAGGCTGGTATTGGCATCCGGGTTCACAAATTCCATGAAAATCCGGTCCAGCAGTGGCTTGTTTTCCATGCAGATCCGCCCAAAATACTTCCGCATGAATTCCGGCATTGCTGGTGCCTGGCCGTTGAAGCACAAATCAATGATCTGCAGGTATTCCTGGTAATTGGAAGGCGAAAGAATGATCCTGCCCTCTTCCAGGAACACTTTTCCAATCGCAGTGTGTTCTGAACCCTTCACTCCTGCCGGGTTCAAGAGGCAGGCACTCAGCACGCGGTCGGGATGCGTTGCGGCAAGCGAACCGGCAAGGTAACCGCCCATGGAGTTGCCAATTATGTGGAATTTCGACACACCAACCGAATCAAGCCAAGCCATAAGCCGCCGGCCTTGCGATTCAATGTTGAAGCTGGCATTGCCCGGCTTTGAAGACTCACCAAAACCGATCATGTCGGGAATCCACACGGTGTAGTGCCTCATCAGCCGGGGTGCGAGGGCAAGCCAGTTTTCCTTGTTGGCTCCGAAGCCGTGCACCAGCACCATGTTCGGCCCCTTGCCACCCGTGAAGTACACGGTTTTTCCATCCGCAGTACTGGCCACAGCTTTCTTCAGCCCAATTTTTCCGCACTTGGAGTCGATCAGCTTTCTGCACAGCCAGTTCATGAACATGTTTTTCATTGTTGTCTCTCGTTGTTGTTGTCAGGTTTTTTCCTACTTCTTTCCGGGTGTCTCGCTGAGTCGTTTTACGGAAAAAGGCTGGCTTAGTTTTTTTCGGGTTTGCTCAACAATATCTTCACTGGTTGCGATGTCTGTGGGAAGCGTCGAAACCTTCTAAAAAAGATTGCCTGATTTGAATTGGAGGATGTTCAAAATGAGCGCAAATGATCTACTGGAACAAATCCGCGAAGCAAATTTATCTTACCTGCTTCTGGCCAAACAACTCATCAATGAAGACAAGGCTGAGGCCATCATTCGCCTCGGCATTGATGAAACCACAGCCGACCTGCTGAACCAGCTGACTACCGCACAGGTGCTGCGCATCGCCGCCAGCAACATGCCGATGTGCAGCCTGCGTTTTGAAGACCCGGCCGTCTGGAAACTGCTCTCCGACAACAGCAAAGAACGCGCAATTTCTGGCATGCATGCCGCCATCCTGATGGCAGGCCGCAGTGCACAGGTTTCTGCCTGATTAATGACCCTTTACTGGAACGCGCCAGAAAGGCGCAGCGGAGAACAACATGTCCAAGATCAAATCACTGGTGGCAGAAGCCACACAAATCAAGCTGGCCACCGACCTGATCAAGCTGGATGCTCGCCTGCAGGTGCTGGAAAGTGAAACCCAACTCTCGCGTGAGCGCCTGATTCGCCTGTACAAGGAAATCAAGCACAAGTCACCACCGAAAGGCATGCTGCCTTTTTCGACCGACTGGTTCATGACCTGGCAGCCGAATATCCACTGCTCACTGTTCATGAACTTCTATTCCACCTGCATCAAGCACACCGACCTTGAAGATGGTGAATGCCTGGTGAAGGCCTACACCCTGTACAGGGACCAGATCAATATCCTGGGCTTGCCCGAAGTGCTGTCGCTGACCAGAGCCTGGCGCCTTGTGAAGTTTTTTGATGCAGGCATGCTGACCACCACCTCCTGCAAAACCTGCAAGGGCCACTTCGTTGTACACACCTATGACCTGGTGAACAACTATGAATGCGGTTTGTGCAACATGCCTTCGAGGGCAGGCAAAACCAAGCAGGACGCGGCCACCCG
>DASUDJ010000406.1:0-8666 GCA_036275635.1 Limnobacter sp.
GGGCCATCATGCGCTCGGTTCACCCCATGGCGCTGCGCATGGTGTCATTCCGCGAGCCTTCAGCCAGTGAGGCTTCACGCGACTTCCTCTGGCGGGTTCATCCCTATGTGCCCGGTGCAGGCCAGTCCGTGATTTTCAATCGCTCCCACTATGACGCAATCGTGATGCCCATCATCCAGGATGGGGTGTCCCCAGCCTGGGTTGAGGAGCGGGTCCAGCAGGTGAATGATTTTGAACGCCTGCTGACTGAAACCGGCACCACCGTGCTGAAAATATTCCTGAATATCTCTCGGGAGGAGCAGCACCAGCGGATGATTGATCGCTGGGAGACCCCGGACAAACGCTGGAAACTGACCGAGAAAGACCTGCATTGCAGCGAAAATTACAGCATGTATGCCAACGCCTATGAGCAGGTGCTGGAAAAGACCTGCACCAGGCAAGCCCCCTGGTGGATCATTCCAGCCGACCACAAGGGTTTTCGCAACATGCTGGTGGCTGAAATCCTGGTAGGCACCCTGGAGCGGATGGGCTTGGCCTGGCCCGATCCTGATCCAGCCGTGCTGAAAAGCGAATTCTGGAAAAAGCAGTCAACTGCTCCAGGAACATAACCGTTATTTCGGTTCCAGTACCCCATCAAACCGGAGACCTTTGATGAACAAAAACAGCCTGAAACTCATGATCGCCAGCAGCATGCTGGCCTGTTCCGCCTCAGCCATGGCAGTTGGCCTTGGTGCAAAAACCGACCTGGGCGTGAATGCACAGGTGCCAGGCCTGTCAGTCAATGCTGGCGCCAGTGCAGATGCAAACGCACAATCCAATGCCGACGTGAAAGGCAAGTCTTCTGCTGCAGTGAAAGGGGCCAAGTCCAAGGGTGATGAAATGCGCAGCGAAGCAGGTGCATTACATTCCGAGGCCAAGGGCGAAGTTGGCAAGCGCACTGGCCAGTTGGATACCGCAACCAATCTGAATGCAAGCGCAGATGTAAAGGCTGATGCAAAGGCCAAGGGCAAAGTTAAGGGCGAGAAGAAATAAGCCAGGCAGGCAAGCCTCACTCCTGGGGGTTGCCCTGCTGTAACCCGAATAAAAAAGCCCCGTCTGTGGGGTTTTTTTATTTGCAGTGCCGCTGGCTGAAGGCCGAAATGTGGCTTATCTCGCCTTCGCTTGTGCCCGCTTACAGGTTCCTGATTTTCTGCAGGGTGGCCGTGGTGCTGCGCTCATGCTCGAAGGCGATCGAAAGGGCGGTCCCCCCCCAGCCCTGCACTTCCTTCGCCCCCACCATTTTTTCAACTGGCCAGTCGCCTCCTTTCACCAGCACATCTGGCCGGGCAGCCAGTATGGCATTCAGGGGAGTGTCCTCTTCAAACCATGTGACCAGGGCCACGCATTCCAGGGCGGCCAGCACATGCATGCGGTCGGCCTGGCTGTTGATCGGCCTGTCTGGCCCCTTGCCCAGCCGCTTCACCGATTCATCCGAATTCACGGCAACAATCAGGCTTTGCCCCTCCTGTGCCGCCTGGTCCAGGTAGGTTACATGGCCCCTGTGCAACAGGTCGAACACGCCATTGGTGAACACCACGGGGCCTTTCAGCTGCCTGGCCCGCTCAGCCAGTTCTCCGGGTGAGCAAACCTTCTTTTCAAAACGGGCTGGTTTTCCTGCAGTGGTCATCTGGTGAACACCGCCTCAGGCTGCATTGCCAACAGGCGTTTCAGGCGTGCCCAGCCTTGCCATCACTTCCTTGCGGTAGCGGTTCAGGTCCTGCACCGACTCGAAAGTGCGCTCAAACAGCAGGCTCATGTTGTGCAGAATGCGGTCGATCACCTTCTTTTCCCAGTCGGCATCAAAGCGGATCTGGCCATCCAGCCAGCGCTCCAGCCAGTCAGGGTCGGGCAGTCGGCTTTGTACCGTGTCGTTGGGGAACAGGTCCTTGTTCACATGCAGGTTGGTGGGATGCAGGGGTTTCTGGGTGCGGCGGGCTGAGGCCATCAATACACCAATTTTCGAGAAGGCAGCGCGTGCACTGTCACCCACCTCCACCAGCGCCTTTTTCATGTAGCGCAGGTAGGCGCCGCCGTGGCGGGCCTCATCATGGGAAATGATCTTGTAGATCTGCTTGATCACCGGCTCGGTGTGCCAGTCTGAGGCGCATCGATACCAGTGGTTCAAGCGAATTTCGCCACAGAAATGCAGCATCAGGGTTTCCAGCGGTGGGGCCGGGTCGAACTCAAACCGCACCGCATGCAGTTCCTCTTCCGTGGGAAGAAGATCGGGCCGGAAGCGGCGCAGGTATTCCATCAGCACCAGGGAATGCTTCTGCTCCTCGAAAAACCAGATCGACATGAAAGCGGAAAAATCGCTGTCATGCTTGTTGTCACGCAGGAACATTTCCGTGGCGGGCAATGCCGACCATTCGGTGATCGCATTCATCTTGATGGTTTGGGCCTGCTCTTCAGACAGCTTCGACGCATCAAACTGGTCCCAGTTGATGTCAGTTTCCATGTTCCAACGAACAGATTCCAACGACCTGAATAACTCCGGATACAACATGATGTTTTGCCTTGACTGGTTGAACTGATTTTTTGATTTTAACAAGACATGTCATGAAGCGCATGAAGATTTGGTGACAGGGGCGGCTTTCGTGCACAAATGTGCGCTAAAGCGTCTAGCCTGCCTGTTTCTTCAACCAGCGCATCAGGCCGCCCAGCACCGGGATTTTTTCATACAGCTCCTCTGCCGTGTCCCAGTAGTCCCTGTGGGACTGCACCAGCCCGTTTTCGTTCAATACAAGATGGGATGAGCCCCGGATACACTGCACTTGCCCAGCCTTGAAACGCTGCATTTCAAACAGGAAATCCCAGGCCAGAAACACTTGTGCGCCTGATTCAAATGCAGTGTGCACAACAAAGCGCGGTTTGTTCACCTGGTGGAACATCTCGCTGAAAATACGGGCAATGTCCTCCACCCTGTTCACTTCATTGAAGGGGTCCTTGAAGAACGCGTCAGGTGCATAATATCTGGGCATGTCAGCCACGGTTTCAGCCGTGATGTGCTCAAAAAAATCAATCAGCCGCCGTAGCGGTTCCGACAGGGATTGCCGGTCCAGCGGTGCCAGCTTCGCCTGGTTAGCCTGTCTTGTCATTGCCCAGCTCCGGTTTGTTCTTTCCAGCCGTGATTTTCCGTACCGCCGCAAAGTAAAGTGAATAGGGCAGTATTCGAAGGGTGCGCAGGCTGCGGGTGAAGGCCTTGGGGAAGTGAATTTCGAATTCGCCTTTCTCCAGTCCAACAATGATTTCCTGTGCCGCTTTTTCGGATGTAATCAGGAAAGGCATCGGGAACGTGTTCTTGCGGGTCAGAGGAGTGTCCACGAAGCCCGGGTTCACCACGCTCACGCCCACCCGGTGTTCGCGCATTTCCACGTGCAGTGCTTCCGCCAGGTTGATCAGCGCTGCCTTGGTGGGTCCGTAGGCCAGTGAATTCGGCAAACCACGGTAACCGGCCACGCTGGACACAATGCTGATGTGCCCTGCCTTCTGCGCCAGCATCACCGGCAGCACACTGGCCAGCACATGCATGCTGCCATTCAGGTTCACATCAATCTGCTGGCGCACCTTTCCGATGTCAAAGCCCTCCACTGACATTTCCGAATAGGTGCCAGCCATCAGCACCACCAGGTCCACGCCTCCCCAGGTGGTCATGATTTTCTCGAAGGCCTTTTCAACTGCATCCAGCTGGGTAATGTCCAGTGGCAGGGCTGTGGCCTGTTTCAGTTCGGCAGACAGTGCCGCAAGTTTGTCCGCACTGCGTGCCGACAGCATTTGCCGACAACCCAGCTGGTCCAACTGGCGGGCCAGGGACTCGCCAATGCCGGTGGAGGCGCCCACCAGCCACACCCGCAGGTTCTGCCATTGAGTCAGTTTTGGATTGAAACTCATGATGTTGACTGGTCCTGTTACTGGTCACGCTTTCGGAAACTGAGCAGTACTTCGCCCAATTCAATGCCAAATTTGCTCATGGTGGCCCGGTTCAGCATCACCTTGTCATCCATCAGGTACATCCAGTCGTCAAACTGCACTTCATAGGTGGTGCCGTCTACCGGCAACAGCATGGTGTATTTCCACTGGAAGGCGTTGCCTGCTGTTTCGCCACTGGCCTGGCCCAGCACGTCAGCTGCAGTGCCTGTGTAACTGTTGCCGTTTTTCTTCAGGGTCCATACCCGCTTTTGCGTGGTGCCATCTGAATAGGTAAAGTCTTCATCCAGAACGCCCGTGTCGCCGTTCCATGTGCATTTCATGACCACCGTGAAACGTTTCACCACCTTGCCGGAACGGTCCTGGAATACACCCCAGGCATCCACCGTTCCGTTGAAGTACTCCTTCAGGTCCAGTACAGGCTTTTCCTGCACATAGTCTTTCGGCTGCGGGCTGGCACAGGCGGTCAGTACCAATGCAGTGGTCAGCGCCAGCAGGAATGATCTGAATTGCAGCAGGCCTGCAATGAACTTGCTCATGTTGAACTCCTGAGTGTTGTGTTTTCCATAATCGGTTGGGCATGCGCCAGCCCGCTGCGCGCCAGCAGGAAGATGGCCAGCAGTTTCAGGCCACAGGGCACCAGTGCGTAAACCCACAGCAGCGGGTCATTGGCCAATTGCTGCAAAAAACCCATGTTCTGGTAGGTCTCGGTTTTTGCAATGTCAGCGGAATAATCGAACCACTGCAGGGTGCCCAGTGCAAAGCTGGGTGCCAATGCCAGGTTGAACTTGTTCACCCAGTTCCACAGGCCAAAGTAGGTGCCCTCTGTTTTTCCCCGTTCACCGTTTTCCTCAATCAGCCGGGCCACCAGTGCAGCCGGCATGGACAGGTCGGCACCCAGTGCGAAACCAGTCACGATGCACACCACCAGGTAACCCATCAAGTCACCTTCGCCCAGACCCACCACCACGACGAAGGCCGGCACTGACAGCAGCATGCCCAGCAACCAGGACCTGGCCAGCCCCACCTTGCTGGAAAGCCAGACCCAGAACACCGTAGAGGCAGCACCCACCAGGAAGTAAACTGCCAGTACCCATTGATCGGAATCGCCCAGGCCCAGGCGATCCCTCATGTAAAACGGCACAAGGGTGGCGGGCAGCGCGGCTGCAAGGCCATTGCACAGGAATATGCCCATCAGCTTACGGAAGTTGGGCCGTTGAAGTGGTTGCAGGATTTGCCGGATGCCGTGCCTGCAGGCCAGCAACCAGTTTGCCTGAGTCCCGGACCTGGTGGCCTCATCCACTTGATTGGTTGGGGCCGGTTGACCTGAAGGCCTGGGAGAATACCGCAGCAACGAAAACATGCCCGCCAGCAGCATGCCTGCAAACACGCTGAAAATCAGGCCCGCATGTGTTTCAAGTGCAAATGAAACAGCAAACACCACGCCCAGTATGCCCACCCCTTCTCGCACGGCCACATAGGTGGATCGCTCCTTGTCGGTGTGCCCCAGTTCAGCACCCCAGGCCTGGTAGGCAATGCTGGCAAAGCTGTAGCCCAAGTGCACAATCACCAGGCTGCCCATCAGGCTTGCAGCATATTCCACGGGCGTGTTGCCCAACGGAAAAAACACGCCAGCCATGCCCACCAGCAACAGGGGCACAGCCAGCAACAGGGGCATCAAATATCGGTTGCCCTGTCCACCGCGCCGGTCCACCCACAGGCCGATTGCAGGGTCCAGTACAGCATCCAGCAGGCGCGACAGCAGCAGGATGATGCCCACCCAGGCGGAAGGTACTTCATAAATCCTGGAATACAGGTAGGGCACCTGGATGTAGATTGGCACGGCCACCGCGCCCAGGGCCCAGCCCAGCAGGCCATAGTTCAGCAGGTCTCGGGTTCGGGTTTGCTGAGTGGGGTGGGTCATGATGGAGCGGCGTTCAGCGCTTCAGGCCGATCAGTTCACGCCGCATTTCAGGTGCAGAGGTTTTTGCGTCCAGCCAGATGCCCATGAAAGCCTCTGCCAGTTCAGGGTCATCCACCCGGGCCAGGGGAAGTCCGTTCCGGAAAAACTGCACATGTTTACCTGGAATATGCAGGGCACTCAGGGTGTGGCCCTTTTTTACGTCCGGAAAAATTTCCTGCAGTTTACCCAGCCACTGCTTACGCTGGGCTTCAGTACCGGCACCGATGTTCTCTATTTCCTCAATGCTGCGCTCAGCGATGTCAGCACCCTTGAAATCCCGTGCATATTTCAGTTCAAGCCAGGAAATGTCTCGCTTGTAATTAAAGCTGTCAGGCTCTGCATTCGACCACAACTGGCCGTCATACACCCTCAGCCCGAACCAGCGAAGGGTGCCGTAACCCATCAGCTTGCCATTCTCCAGTACCTGTTTGACCTGCTTTGGCGGTGGGTTCAGGTCTCCCTTGGCGAAAGAGTGCAAGGGCGGGCCCGCAAGTACCAGGCCCAGCAACAGCGCCTGGAAAGCCTTCAGCAGATTGAATGTCATGGGTTCTCCACTTTTTCCAGGTAGAACTGGATTACATCGGTGCTCTCATATTCGAATCCCGCTTCGCAGTAGGCCAGGTAGAATTCCCAGGTGCGGATGAACGGGTCATCAAAGCCCTGGGCTTTTACCTGCGGCAGGATACTCATGAATTGATCGCGCCAGCGCCTTAAAGTTTCCGCGTAATCCTTGCCAAACGCCTTTTCAGACACAACCCTCAGGCCATGCTTTTCCGCCAGGGCCCGGAACTTCGACGGGGAGGGCAGCATGCCACCCGGAAAAATATACTGCTGAATGAAGTCCGTGCCCTTGCGGTAACGTTCGAAAAGCGCATCATCAATCACGATGGTCTGTATGGCAGCCTTGCCGCCTTTTTTCAGCAGGCGGTTCACCGACTGGAAATAGGCTGGCCAGTATTCCTCGCCCACGGCCTCAAACATTTCAATTGAAGCAATGTGGTCAAATTGCCCCTTGCAGTCGCGGTAGTCCTGCAGCCGGAAATCTGCCTGCCCTGCAAGCCCCTGCTTTGCCAGCCTGGCTTTTGCATAGGCCAGTTGTTCAGTGGACAGTGTCAGGCCCACCAGGTTTGCCCCGGCCTTGCATGCCCGTTCCGCAAACCCACCCCAGCCGCAGCCGATTTCCAGCACCTGCTGGCCAGCGCCGGGTTGCAGGTAATTCAGCATGGCCTGGTATTTCGCATGCTGTGCCTCTTCCAGGCTTTGGCTGGTGTTGCCGTCAAACAAGGCGCTGGAATAGGTCATGGAGGGGTCCAGCCACAACTGGTAGAACGGATTGCCCAGGTCATAGTGGGCATGGATATTCTTTCGTGCCTGGGCCTTGGTGTTCCTGTTCAGCAGGTGCTTGATCTTGTAGGCAATGCTTCCCAGGAAGCTGCCATAAATCACCTGCTCAACCGCCTTGCGGTTTTCCAGGAAAATACCCAGCACCGAGGCAATGTCATTGGTTTCCCATTCGCCTGCAATGTAGGCTTCGGCAAATCCGATGTCGCCCGCCTTCAATGCACGCTGGCACACGCTCCAGCTGTTCAGCTTGATTTTTGCACTGGGCAGGTTTTCTTCGCCCCCGAACAGCAGGTGAACACCTTCCGGCGTCACCACCTCCAGTCGGCCCTTTTTCAGCTTGGTCAGCAATTTAAGGGTCCACTGTGCAGAGGAAGGTGCATAGCTGGGCAATTGAAACTGGGAAAAGGTAATGGCTTGAGTCATGCTTCGATTTCGGTCTGCGTAATGGTCTGGTTTGGAGGTACTGGTTTGGTGTGAAATTTTGCGCCCTTGACCAGCAGTTTCACCGCTTGCCAATGGATTTTCATGATCACAGCCAGGGTGAACCAGCCGTACTTCAAAAGGGTTCTACCCCAGCGCAGTCCACTTGGATGCAGCAGTTCCCCGCTGACACTGGTACTGAGTTGCTGAACGGCGCCTTCGAAATAATTGATTCTCGCCAGGCTGTGACTTTCGCTGCTGACAAAACGGAATTCATACCGGCCTGAAACGGGAAAGAACGGCGACACGTGGAATTCTTTCTTCGCATGAAGCAGCATGCCCCTGTTCAGGGGCGCGGTGCTATGGGGTGCTGTCAGCAGGTAGAAATGCCGTTCTCCAAAGGTGTTGTTCACTTCGCACAGCACTACGCGGCACTGGTTTGCCTCGTTGTGGAAGTACCAGAAACTGACCGGGTTGAACACGTATCCGAATACCTTTGGAAATGTGTGCAGGTGCACAGGACCACCCAGGTTTTCGCATGTTTCCATTTCCATGCGCGCCACGAGCTGGCTGATGAATTCCGGGAATTCCTGCTGGTGTGACTGAAAGCCGTAGTCCTTTGCGGACACGGAAATCAGGCCCTTCCCGTCAATCACCGGATATCGGCTGCTCAATTCACCAGGTACGTCCCGGCAAAAAACAAGTCGAACAAAACAGGCACCCGTGCTGAAGCCATTGGGCCTGGGTTGGGTGCGCTGGTGCTTCACCAGGCCCCAGGCCAGTTTCACATCCTGAAGATGAAAGGCCACCTGCGTCATCAAGCCGCCTTTTTCGCGCCACTGCCCAGCTTTTCGATGATCAGCCGTGCTGCATTCAGGCCGGATGTATGGCCATCTTCATGAAAGCCATATTTCATCCAGGCACCCGCCAGGTACACACTGTTCATGCCCTGCATTTCAACAAGCGCCTGCTG
>DASUDJ010000407.1:0-9759 GCA_036275635.1 Limnobacter sp.
AAGGTTGGGGTCAATGCCCACCTGCTCATGGCCGGACGCACTGTGTGCATTGGAAATCATCTGCTCCAGCCTGGGCTCCATCACCAGCACATTCAGGTCTTCATTGGTGCCAGCCAGGGCCTGCACAATCGCGCGACCAAGCGCCACGCGCACTGCGGCTGTCAATTCAAGCGGGTTCTTGGTGCGGGCACCGTTTTCCAGCAGGGTTTCAAAAATCGTGCGCAGGTCGCGGATATGAACACTTTCATCCAGCAGGTTCTGCAACACTTTCTGGATCACGGCCACATCCAGCAACTTCGGCGTAAGGTCTTCCACCACCTTGGGCGAGGTTTTCGCGCAGTGGTCCAGTAACTGCTGGGTTTCCGTGCGGCCCAGCAACTGGGCAGCAGAGGTTTGCAGGATATGGGACAGGTGCGTGGCAACCACGGTGGAGGCATCCACCACGGTGTAGCCGGCCGCATTGGCCTTGTCTTTCTGGTCATCGGAAATCCACACTGCAGGCAGGCCAAATGCAGGATCTTTTGTTTGTGGGCCTGGCAACTGCATGGTGACGCGGCCGGGGTTGATGGCCAGGTGCTGGTTCGGGAACACTTCACCTTCACCCATGCACACGCCCTTCAGCAGGATGCGGTACACCGAGGGACGCAATTCCAGGTTGTCGCGCAGGTGAACAGCCGGTGGCAGGAAACCGATCTCCTGTGCAAATTTCTTTCGGATGGCCTTGATGCGCTTCAGCAGGTCACCGTCCTGCTTGTTGTCCACCAGGGCGATCAGTCGGTAACCCACTTCAAGCGCAATCGTGTCGATTGGCACCAGGTCGTCCCAGGTGGCTTCCTGGGCTTCAGCAGTGGCCGCCTTGATCTTGGCTTCTTCATCTGCGGCAGGGGCGGCCTTTTTCACAGCCGATTTCTGGGAAAGATGATAGGACAGGTAACCAAAACCGGCCGCCAGCAAAAGGAAAGCGAAGCTTGGCATGCCGGGAATGATGCCCAGCAGTGCCATGATGCCTGCGGTGATTCCCACTGCCTGCGGTGATTTCAGCAACTGGCTGGAAAGCTGTGTACCGATGTCTTCGCCCTGGCCAACACGAGCGACGACCAGGCCAGCTGCAATTGAAATAACCAGTGCAGGCACCTGGGCAACAAGGCCATCACCAATTGCCAGCAGCACATAATTGCGGCCTGCATCACCAAAGCTCATGTCATGCTGCATCACACCCACGGCAAAGCCGCCGATGATGTTGATGATCAGGATCATGATACCGGCCATGGCATCGCCACGCACAAACTTGCTGGCACCATCCATGGAGCCGAAAAACTCCGCTTCCTGGGCCACTTCAGCGCGGCGCTTGCGGGCTTCATCTTCTGCAATCAAGCCTGCATTCAGGTCGGCATCAATTGCCATCTGCTTGCCGGGCATCGCATCCAGTGTAAAGCGGGCAGACACTTCGGCAATCCGGCCAGCGCCCTTGGTGATCACCACAAAGTTGATCAGCATCAGGATGACAAACACCACGATGCCCACTGCCAGGTTGCCGCCCACCAGGAAATGGCCGAAGGCTTCAATCACCTTGCCAGCCGCATCGGGACCTTCATGGCCATGCATCAACACCACGCGGGTCGAGGCCACGTTCAGACTCAGGCGCAGCAAAGTGGTCACCAGAAGGATGGTGGGAAATGCTGCGAAATCCAGGGGACGGGTGGTGTACAGGCTTGCAATCAGCACCATCAGGCTGAGCGCAATATTGAATGTAAAAAACAGGTCAAGTGCAAAAGGCGGTACAGGCAGGATCATCATGACCAGGATCATGATGATGAATATTGGCGCGCCCAGGGTTTTCACCTTGTCGCCTGCCAAGCCTGCTTTCAGAGTGTTCAGAGAAAATGCGGTGGTGGCCACAGTTCCGCCTATCTAGTTGTTAACGGTTCAATTATGGAAAACTTTAGGTTTTTTCAATCGAAGAATTGAGGGTGGAATCAGGCTCTATTGTCAGTGTGTGATGGCAGGATGCTTTGCCTGTGCTGTCAGCCTTCGCACGGGTTTACTACCTCCCGCCCTGAGCTGCCTGCTGGTCTGGCAGCTTGCAGCCTACCCAGCCTGTTCTGCCCGCCTCCGCACGAAAACCGCTTGTTCCCTTCTTGAAGCCCGGCTTTCAATTCACCCCCGCCCGACAAAAAGGCGTGGTCGGGCCGTGGGTGTCGCCCAAGGCTTTGCCTGTGGGCGAACATTGACGCCGACTTCAAGCGGGGCGGTTTTCTGAAAGTGCGCAAGCAGGCCAGCACCAGGCCGGGTAGGCTGATCGGCACCGGTGACAATCCAGCTGCATACAAAAGCCGCGTCGGCACATTGAGCACAGTCAGCACAGTCGTGCCAGGTCCCTCCACTCAGCGCGCGAAGTCACGGTTGGTGGTCAGTCCGCTTGGCAGCGCAATATCACAGTCGGCGTTCAAGCCCATTCAGCAGCGAGATTCCAAGTTCTTCGCCTTCAGGAAAACCTGCCCGTTTGATGTTCAACCGCCACGGTCGGCCAAGGGCCGACACCGAGACCCCGCCGCGCTTTTTTGCGGGGCGAGGTGAGTCAGGTTGAATTTCAAAAAGGGAAACACAGGTTTTCTGGCGAAGACTTGGGATTCGCGCTGAGAGGGCACCCACACCACACGTGATGCGCGCTGAATGGGCTTTATCAACCCAGCCAGTGAAATGCGCTGAGCGGGCATGAACACCACCAGTGCCTTTGCCTGCCCTGTCAGTCTTCTGCCGCCTTAATCTCTTTCGCCGGTTTTGCCACACTCTTTCCAGTCGCTTTCCGCGCTGCCGGCTTCCTTGCAGCCACCGGCCGCTTTTCGCCAATCACCTTGGCTGCCACAGGCTCGGCAACCGGTGCAGGGGTTTCCCGCTTCACGCCCAGCAAAGCCTCAAGTTCCTCCAGTGCCTCACCGGTGTAAACCGACAGGCGCTGCATGGAAGGCAGTGCATCATGGTCACCGGTAAAAGCCACATTGAACTGGCCTGAATAACTGACCACGGTGATGTTCAGGGCCTGTCCGTGTGGAATCAGTGAAATGGGGTAGAACTGCTCCAGCTTGCAACCCGAAAAATACAGGTCACGTGAAGGGCCCGGCACGTTGGAGATCACCGTGTTGAAAATCGGCCGGGTCAGGCCACCCAGGCCCGACACCAATTGCAACATCATGGGTGCCATCAGCATGATGGTGTAGTTGTTGATGGCTTCTTTCGGCATGGCCTGCAGGTTGGCCTTGGCCAGCTGGGTGGATCGGTGTATTTCCTTCAGGCGCACCAGTGGGTCGCTTTCAGTGGTGTACAGATTGGCAATGATGAAGCTGATGGCATTGCCACCATCCAGGTCATCCGCAGGCCTTACAGACACAGGCAAACCAGCAGTCAGGGACTCATCAGGCAGCGCACCCTGCTCCAGCAGGTAGCGACGGATTGAACTGGAGCAAATTGCCAGGAAAACATCATTCACACTCACACCGGCTGAATCGGCAACAGCCCTTACCCTTTCAAGTGGATAGGTCTGGGTGGCCAGTCGACGCGCTCCGCCCACCCGCTTGTTCACGATTGATTTCGGTCCGGAAAAAGGCGTGGCCAGCGCAGGGTCGGTTGGCTTTACCGCCTCGCGCATCAAATCCATCAACGCCCTGCCCGCTGCTGGCAGCGACTGGCTGCTGAGCTTGGCCGCTTCCCAGGCTTCCCGAGCCTGGTCCACAAAGTGCTGCTGCACATCGCTTTTCTTTTTCCTGCTGATGGTGCCCACCGACCAGGGTGCCGGCAGTGTCAGGCTTTCCTTGGCCGACTTTCCAAATATACGTTCCATCAGGCGCATGCCACCCACGCCATCCATCAGGGAATGGTGCATCTTGGTGTACAGGGCGAAACGGTTGTCATACAGGCCTTCAATCAGGTGCATTTCCCAAAGCGGCTTGCGAAAGTCCAGCGGGTGGGAATGCAGGCGCGAAATCAGGGTACCCAATTCACGTTCACCGCCCGGTGCTGGCAGGGCACTGTGCCGGAAGTGATAATCAAGATCCACCTTTTCAGCCTCAATCCATTTTGGCATCAGGGTAAGCAAGCGGGGGCTGGACAGGCGGTAATTGAAAGGCGGCGCAAACTCCACTGAATTCCTCAGCAGTTGAACAATGCGGTTGATCACCTGCTGGGCAGTTTCGCCCTCCGGCACCCTGAAAATCGCCATGCTGCCCACGTGCATGGGCGCTTCTTTCGATTCAACATACAACCAGGAAGCATCCAGCAAAGGAATAGTGCGCGCCATGTGTTCTGTCTCCACTTCTGTCTGTTATTGATTTGTGAATAGCCAATTAATTTAATAGTTACAGGAACATGCGTTCATGCAGATCGACCTCGGCTGCTTACAATATGTTTAGCATACTAGAGACAGGCCAATTCATGACATTCAAGTTTTCAGTCCGCGTGTATTTCGAAGACACCGACGCCGGTGGCATCGTGTATTACGGCAACTACCTGAAATTCATGGAACGGGCCCGCAGCGAATGGTTCCTCCAGAAAAGCATCGGCATGAAGTCGTTGATGAATGAGCATCAACTGGTCTTCGTTGTCAGCAACACCGAGTTAAGCTACCGCCGCTCTGCTAAACTTGAGGATGTACTTGAAATATCAGTAGAACTTACTGAACTTAAACGGGTCTCCGCGGTCTTCAGGCAGGTTGTAACACGCAATGGTGAGGTCGTCTGCGAGGGCAGTACGCGTGTGGCTTGTGTGAACACCGACAGCATGAAACCCAGCGCTATTCCACCTGAAGTTTTTCAGCAACTCAACCAGTTGATGAACTAGCGCGTTACCAGCAACGAATCATATTTTTAAACCACGGATTGTTAATGGATATTTCTACCGACATGTCGTTCATTTCCCTGATTGCAGAAGCCAGCCTGGTCGTCCAGCTGGTCATGCTGATCCTGGTCATGATTTCCCTGTTGTCCTGGGCCACGATTTTCAAGAAATGGGCGGTATTGAAACGCACCAAGCAACAGGCTGACAAGTTCGAAGAGGAATTCTGGTCGGGCGGCGATCTGAACACCCTGTTCCAGAGGGCAGGCATGCGCAGGAATGATGCTGGCCCACTTGAACGGATTTTCGAAGCCGGCATGAGCGAATTCCTGCGTGCCCGTGACAAGAAGGGCCTGACAGACTACTCACTGATCATCGACGGGGCCCGCCGTGCCATGAAAGCTGCATTTCAGCGGGAAAATGAAATCCTGGAACGCAACCTGCCCTTCCTGGCCTCGGCTGGTTCGGTCAGCCCATACATCGGCCTTTTTGGCACAGTGTGGGGCATCATGCATGCGTTCGTGGGCCTGGCCAATGTGCAGCAGGCCACGCTGGCATCTGTCGCACCAGGCATTGCCGAGGCGCTGATTGCCACTGCAATTGGTCTTTTCGCGGCGATTCCGGCTGTGGTGGCCTACAACCGTTATGCAAATGACATCGACCGACTGTCCACCCAGTTCGAATCATTTGTTGAAGAGTTCTTGAACATCCTGCAGCGCCAGCACTAAACAGGGAACCCGTACTCCATGAAAGCTGAACTCGGGCGACGGTCCAGACGTGCCGTGAATGAAATCAACGTGGTGCCCTACATCGACGTGATGCTGGTGCTGCTGATCATTTTCATGGTGACAGCCCCGATGATCACCCCGTCGGTGATCGACCTGCCGTCCATGGCCAACACCAACCCGCCAAAGGAAATGCGGCCGATTGAAGTGACGGTTCGCCAGGTGGGCAAGCTGGTGGTGAAAGACATGAAGACCAATCAGAGCAATGAAGTAAGCCTGTCTGAACTGGCTGCCGAAGTGAAGAAGATGCAAGCAGGTGAAACTGATCGACCCGTGGTCATTTCGGCTGAAAAAGCGATCCAGTACCAGGCGGTTGTGGATGCAATGGACGCCTTGCAGGATGCCCAGATCCAGAAAGTGGGCCTGCTGGTGAAATCAAAAAGCAAATGAGCACCAACACCATTCGTTCCAGCTCAGGGTGGCAATTCACCCAGGCTCATGAGGCCCTTCTGGCCAAGATGAGCCGTGACAGCGGCCTGGCGGCAAGGCTTGATCCACCCGCAGACCATACGGGCGAAAAGGCGGGCCTGACAGTTTCCCTGCTGGCGCACCTGGTCCTGGTCGCTTTTTTCGTGGTGGGCCTGAACTGGAAAACCGAGGAACCAGCAGCCTTCGAGGCGGTGTTGTGGTCCGAGCTGCCAGCCAGCCGGCCAGTTGCAGTGGAACAGCCCAAACCTGAACCTGTTCCCGAGCCGGAACCACCAAAGCCCCAGCCCAAGGTCGAAGTGCCTCCACCACCGAAAGCCACCCCACCGGTGAAGGCGGACATTGAACTGACCGAGAAAAAGACCAAGCCAGAGCCGAAAAAGCCTGAACCAAAGCCTGAGCCAAAGCCCGAACCGAAAAAGCCGGAACCCAAACCTGAGCCCAAGAAACCCGAGCCCAAGCCTGAGGCCAAAAAGCCAGAGCCCAAACCCGAGCAGAAAGTGGATCCCGAGCTTGCCAAAAAGCTGCGGCAGGAGGAACTGGCACGCATCATGGGTGGCGCACCCAACACGGGAAGCACGTCGGCTGGGACCAGTCGCAACAAGGCCCAGTACAGTGACCGCATTCGCCAGTACGTCAGAAGCAAACTGGTATTCCCTGGCGCTGACTCTGTGGATGGCAATCCGGAAGCCGTTTTTGAGGTCAGGCAACTTCCCACAGGGGAAATTGTCTCAATCACCCAGAAGAAAAGCAGCGGTCTTCCCGCCTGGGACAGTGCGGTGGAGCGGGCGCTTCAGCGTTCAAGCCCATTGCCGCGGGCTGAAGACGGTTCCGTTGAGCCACTGCTTGTACTCTCATTCCGTCCAAAAGACGTTTAATTTTCAGTGAAACAATGACCCACGCCGCTCAAACCATGCATTTACAATCCACTTCGCCTTTTTTGGGCAGGGTCAGGCAGGCTTTTGCCCTGTTGCTGACCGCCATGCTTGCCCTCCTGTTTTCCAACCCTGCACTGGCCCAACTGAAAATCGACATCACTGGCGTGGGCGCCAGCCAGATCGCATTCTCGGCAGCACCGTTTCAAGGCAACCAGGGTCTTCCTGAAGATGTGCGCAAGATCATTGAAAGTGACCTCGTGCGCAGCGGTTTCTTTCGCTCGGTCAATGCCAACAGCAATGTTGAACTGAATGAAACCACCTTGATCGACCCAAGCGCCTGGAAGTCTGCCGGCATTGATGCCCTGATCGTAGGATCGGTTAAAAAATTGCCGGATGGCCGCCTGGACCTGCGTTTCAACCTGCATGACACCGCCCAGCAAAAATCACTGGGCAAGTTCAGTTACACGATTGCCCCCTCTGCCCTGCGGCTTCATGCCCACAAGATTGCAGATTATGTGTATGAAAAACTGCTGGGAGAGAAAGGGGTTTTCTCAACCCGCATCGCCTATGTTGAAAAAGCACCCGGCCGCTACAGGTTAATCATTGCCGATGCAGACGGCGCGAATCCCCAGGTCGCCCTGGCCTCCAAGGAACCCATCATTTCTCCGGCCTGGTCTCCCGATGGCTCGCAACTGGCCTATGTTTCCTTTGAAAGCCGGAAACCCGTGGTGTTCGTGCACACCCTGACCACGGGCAAACGCAAGGCTGTGGCGAATTTCAAGGGCAGCAACAGCGCGCCGGCCTGGTCATCAAACGGGAGACAACTGGCGGTGGTGCTGACCAAAGATGGCGGCTCCCAGATCTTTTCAATGGGCGCAGAGGGCGGGGAACCTGTCAGGCTGACCAACACAGGTGGCATCAACACGGAACCTGCTTTCAGTCATGACGGTCGAAGCATCTATTTCACCTCCGATCGCGGAGGCGGCCCCCAGATTTATAGAATGAGCACAAATGGAGGTGATGCAACACGTGTAACATTCGAAGGTGGATACAATATCTCTCCCCGCATAAGTCCTGATGATAAAACATTGACTTACGTGACCCGCAGGGACGGACAATTCAGGGTGGCCGTGCTTGACCTGGCCGGCGGCACCGAAATGTTGCTGACCACGACCGGGCGAGAGGAAAGCCCCAGCTTCTCTCCGAACGGCCGCTACATCCTGTACGCAACCAAGTCGGGCGGCAGCGGCAACCTGGCCGTCGTGTCCAGGGACGGACGAGTCAGGTACAACCTCAGCAGCTCGGGCGCGGACATTTCCGAACCCACCTGGGGCCCGTTCCTGAATGATTGAATTGAATTTGATTAAACCGGTTTTTACAACAAACACATTTTTAGGTCTGGAGAAAAACATGAAACACTCAATGGTCAAGTACTTCGCAATTTCAGCAATGGTCGCTGTATTGGCTGCCTGCAGCTCGGCAGTTCCGCTGAATGACAAACCCACCACCGTGGAATCCAAGAAAGGTACCGTTCCTGGTTCAGGTGACAGCCGTGCCGTACCCACAGTGACTCCTGGCGATGCCGACCCATTGAACGATCCAAAAGGCGTGCTGGCCAAGCGCAGCGTGTACTTCGACTACGACAGCTTCACTGTGAAGTCCGAGTACCGTGACCTGGTACAGAACCATGCCAAGTACCTGGTTGCCAACCCAAACCGCAAAGTGGTAATCCAGGGCAATACCGATGAACGTGGCGGTGCAGAGTACAACCTGGCACTGGGCCAGCGCCGTGCTGACGCCGTCAAAACCATGATGCTGGCGCTGGGCGTGAAGGAAGGCCAGATTGAAACAGTCAGCTTTGGCAAGGAAAAGCCAAAAGCCACTGGCAGCAATGAAGCCGCCTATGCCGAAAACCGTCGCTCAGACATCGCTTACCAGTAATCGGGAAAACCACTCGAGATGATTACGATCTTCAGGCAAACAGCTGGCGTAGTCGCAGTATTCTGCGCCCTTTCATCCAGCTCCGCTTTTGCGATCTTTGATGACACGGAAGCGCGCAGGGCCATTCTCGATCTGCGTCAACAGTTGAAAGTGCTTGAGGACCGTCTCTCCCGAGTGGAAGCGAGCAACCAGGGGCAGCTGGCCCTTGCCCAGTCCCTTGGCGAAAAAGACCGCGAGATTGCCCGCCTGCGCGGCGATCTCGAGGTCGCCAACAACAACATCCGCAAGCTGCAGGAAGACAACAAGCTTCTCTACACCAGCCTGGATGACCGTATCAAGAAACTTGAGCCCAAGGCCCTGCAACTGGATGGCCAGGAGCTCAGCGTGTCTCCAGAGCAATTCAATGACTACCAGGCAGGCCTGGACCATTTCAAGGCAGGCAACTACAAGGAAGCCAGCCTGCAATTCCAGGAATTCCTGGGCAAGTACAAGCAAAGCAAACTGGAACCCCAGGTGCGTTATTTCCTGGGAAGTGCCCAGTTCGCGCAGGGCGACTACAAGTCTGCACTGATCACCCAACGCGACCTGGCCCGGGACTTTCCGGACAGTCCACGTGCGCCTGATGCCCTGCTCAGCATGGCCAGTTCCCAACTTGAGTTGAAAAGCATACCTGGCGCAAAAAAAACCCTGGGGGAACTGATCAGCAAGTACCCAGGAACACCTGCTGCCAACAGCGCCAAGACCAGGCTTGACGCCCTGAAATAATTTTCCGGTTTTTCGCCGCCCGGCTTGCCGGTTAAAATACCGGCACCCTTACTCTTGAGTATTTGCTCATGGAAGAAATTAACATCAGCAGCCTCCAGGCCACAGTGCTGTGGGCCACATTTGCCATCGGCCTTGCA
>DASUDJ010000408.1:0-11064 GCA_036275635.1 Limnobacter sp.
AATTGTTGCGCCTTCAGGCGAGGGGGATGGCAAGGCTTCCGGATTTTCGATGTGGACCCGGCCACGGATCAGAACTTCATCACCGGACCAAAGCCAGGCACGGTCGAGAAAGGTCCGCAAGTAGAAATAGATGTGTTGCACAGTCCATTTGATTCGCACCAGCACGGGGGCCGAGGGAAAGCACAGAGACAGATTGGTAAGGGCCACCCTGCGTCGCTCACGGGCCAGTGCGAACAGGAGCACAGCCAGGAGGACACAAAATGCGCCGGCCAACATGCGATAACCAAGGAAAGGCAGGCGTCCGAGCGCAAACCAGGCTGAAATCAGAATGCGTGTCACAGATTTACCTCACAGCCCCTTGGGCGATTTGTAACGTTCGTACCCCCAGTAATATTGGTCGGGATACATCAAGATCAGTTTTTCCATTTCAGCATTGATCTGCGTGGCGGCCTCCACGGGATCCGCGCTCAGGGTGGCCGGGCCGGCATACAATTCCAGCCGAAACCCACCGCCCCTGGGCTTTCTGTAACCCACAGCCAGAATGATGGCAGCGCCTGTGGCCTGGTGCAGGCTGCCGGGAAGGGTCATCGTGTAGGCAGGTTGGCCGAACATGGGCGCCCACACACCCTCGCCGTGGGCCGGAACCTGGTCGGGAAGCATGCCAACGGCCTCACCACGCTTCAATGCTTTTAGCAGGGTTTTCACTCCACCCAGGTTGGTGGGTGCCAGCGCGACATTTCGCCGTGCCCGACTGGCTTCAATAATCGACTGCAAATCAGCATTGCGGTTTGGCCGGTAAAGAACGGTGATGGGGGCCCTGGTTGAAAAGGCCTGCGCTGCAGATTCAAAACTTCCCAGGTGGGGAGTCAGAAAAATCATTCCCCTACCCTTGGCGCGGGCCTGCTCCACCACTTCCCAGCCAGTGATTTCCGTACAAGACGCCGCGCCCCTTTCTGTGGAAAGCCCCCAAAGGTAGGGTAACTCCAGCAAGGCCATGCCCGCATGTCTTACGGACCCTTGCACTGCTGCCAGGCGCAAAGGTTCATTTTCCGAAATGGCAATCCGCGAATGCACATGGATTTTCCGCCGGTAACTGGCAGACAGGCCAAACACGGCCCATCCCAGCCAAATGCCCAGGCGGTGCAGAACCGGCAAGGGAAACGCGGAAAAAACCTTGAATAGAAATTTGATCATGAGGCGGATTGTAACCAGAGCGGGCTTTGCGTACCTCATCGAATGTTGTATATTCCCAAAGTTCGCTGAGTTAATTGGACAACTTGCGGGGCGAACTGAAAAAAATCCGCTAAAGCGTCGCCGGCTTCAAATGAACATGGCGGCAGTACCAACCCACTGTTTTATTTGGAGTTTTTAATGTCAAACGAATACTTCTTCACTTCTGAATCTGTTTCAGAAGGCCATCCCGACAAAGTCGCAGACCAGATTTCCGATGCGGTGCTTGATGCAATTCTTGCCCAGGACCCCAAGGCACGCGTTGCCGCCGAAACATTGACCAACACCGGCCTGGTTGTGATGGCCGGCGAGATTACCACCTCAGCGCAAGTGAACTACATTGATGTGGCCCGCGAAACCCTGAAAAAAATCGGTTACGACAACGGCGACTTCGGCATTGATTATAAAAGCTGTGCTGTGATGGTTTGCTATGACAGGCAGAGCCCTGACATTGCCCAAGGCGTGGACAAGGCCCATGACGATGGGCTGGATCAGGGTGCAGGCGACCAGGGCCTGATGTTTGGTTATGCAGTGAATGAAACGCCGGAACTGATGCCACTGGCCATCAGCCTGTCACACCAACTGGTACAGCGCCAAAGCCTGCTTCGGAAGGACGGCCGCCTGCCATGGCTGCGCCCGGATGCAAAATCACAGGTCACCATCAAATATGTGGATGGCAAGCCTTTCTGCATCGACACCGTGGTGCTTTCAACTCAGCACGCACCCGACATTGAACTGGCCACCCTGCGCGAAGCCGTGATTGAAGAGGTAATCAAGCCGGTTCTTCCCAAGGAACTGGTGAAGGGAAACATCAATTTCCTGGTGAACCCAACCGGCCGATTCGTGATTGGCGGCCCACAGGGTGACTGTGGCCTGACAGGCCGCAAGATCATCGTGGATACCTATGGCGGTGCAGCACCCCACGGTGGTGGCGCCTTCTCCGGAAAAGACCCATCCAAGGTAGACCGCTCCGCAGCCTATGCGGGCCGTTACTTGGCCAAGAACATTGTGGCTTCTGGCCTGGCCTCCAAATGCCTCGTGCAGGTCAGCTACGCGATTGGCGTGGCCCGCCCGACATCCATCATGGTGAATACCTTCGGCACTGGAAAAATCGATGATGCGGCCATCACCGAACTGGTGGGCGCGCATTTTGACCTGCGACCCAAGGGCATCGTGAAAATGCTGGACCTGTTGCGCCCGATCTATGCAAAAACTGCAGCCTATGGCCACTTTGGTCGTGAAGAGCCTGAATTCAGCTGGGAACGCACTGACAAGGCGGAAGCCTTGAGGGCGGCAGCCGGAATTTGAGGGGTAACAGACAACCCGGTTTCAGAATACCGCAGGAAGACCAGTTGAGTTGAACTTGGTTTTCCTGCCGGAAGCCTGCTACAATTCAAAGGTTCGAGGAGCGTTGCGACACACCCATGCATTTTTGGGGTGCTAGGCTCGAACAGGAAACACAACAACGGCGCTCACGCTTCTTTCTTTATGAACTTTAAAAAGGAGGGCGTGATGAACGCCATCGTAAAACCACTTACAGCCACCGGCGAAAACGACTTTTTCGTTGCTGACCTGTCCCAAGCCGACTTTGGCCGCAAAGAAATCGCGATTGCAGAAACCGAAATGCCCGGCCTGATGGCTATTCGTAATGAGTACGCAGCTTCCCAGCCACTGAAAGGCGCGCGCATTACTGGTTCCCTGCACATGACCATCCAGACAGCCGTGTTGATTGAGACACTGGCAGCGCTGGGCGCGGAAATCCGCTGGGCTTCCTGCAACATTTACTCCACGCAAGACCATGCTGCTGCGGCCATTGCTGCTGCTGGCATCCCCGTGTTTGCTTACAAGGGCGAAACCCTGACCGATTACTGGAATTTCACCCACCGCATTTTCGAATGGTCGGATGGCGGTTATTCCAACATGATCCTGGATGACGGCGGCGACGCCACCCTGCTGCTGCACCTGGGTACCAAGGCTGAAAAAGACATCAGCGTGCTGAACAACCCCGGCAGCGAAGAGGAAGTGTGCCTGTTCGAATCCATCAAACAGACACTGAAGAAAGACCCCACCTGGTATTCCAAGCGCCTGAAGGAAATCAAGGGCGTGACCGAAGAAACCACCACAGGTGTTCACCGCCTGTATGAAATGCACAAGAAAGGCGAATTGGCCTTCCCTGCAATCAACGTGAATGACTCTGTTACCAAGTCCAAGTTCGACAACCTGTATGGCTGCCGCGAATCACTGGTTGACGGCATCAAGCGAGCAACCGATGTGATGATCGCAGGCAAGGTTGCGGTTGTGGCAGGTTACGGTGATGTGGGCAAGGGCTCCGCACAGGCCCTGCGCGCCCTGTCAGCCCAGGTTTGGGTGACCGAAATTGACCCGATCTGTGCGCTGCAGGCTGCGATGGAAGGCTACCGCGTGGTGACCATGGACTATGCAGCTGACAAGGCTGACATTTTCGTGACCGCCACAGGCAACAAGGACATCATCACCCATGACCACATGGTGAAGATGAAAGACCAAGCGATTGTTTGCAACATCGGCCACTTTGACAATGAAATCGACATTGCCAGCGTGAAGAAGTACCAGTGGGAAAACATCAAGCCACAGGTTGACCACATTATTTTCCCGGATGGCAAGCGCATCATCATGCTGGCCGAAGGCCGCCTGGTGAACCTGGGCTGCGGTACAGGCCACCCTTCATTCGTGATGTCTTCCAGTTTTGCGAACCAGACGATTGCACAAATCGAACTCTGGACACAGAACCAGAAGTATCCAGTGGGTGTGTATGTGCTGCCGAAGCATCTGGATGAAAAAGTGGCTCGCCTGCACCTGATGAAAATCGGTGCCCAGCTGACCGAGCTCAGCCCATCCCAGGCTGCCTATATTGGCGTGAAGCAGGACGGCCCTTACAAGCCAGACCACTACCGCTACTAAGCAGGCGTGAATTCCTGTTGCGTGCAGACCTTGCCCTGGTGGAACAAGGCCTGTGCCCCTCTCGGGCACAGGCCCAGACCCTGATTGAACAGGGAAAGGTGCTGCTGCGCACGGGATTCAACCAGCAAGCGACGCCTGTCAAGAAGGCATCCCAGCAGGTTGAACCTTTCATGACACTTGAACTGGTGAACAGTGAAGCGACCGCTTTTGTTTCCCGTGGTGGATTGAAGCTGCAGCATGCGCTGGATCACACTGGCGTGAAAGTGAACAATCGCAAGTGCGTTGATCTTGGACAGTCCACAGGCGGCTTCACAGATTGCCTGCTGAAAAACGGGGCGGCAAGCGTGGTGGGTGTTGATGTCGGCAGGGATCAACTGCACCTTAGCCTGAAAAACAACCCGAGCGTGCTCTCCCTGGAAGGGATCAACCTTTACAAGGCTGACATGGAGCAGCTTTTAAAACATATTTCAGACGTCCGGCCAGATTTTCAACCATTTGAATTTGCTGTTGCAGACTTGTCCTTCATTTCCCTGCGCAAGGTGCTTCCCAACATCAACCAACTTTTGCCTGACACTTGTGAAATGATTTTCCTGGTAAAACCCCAGTTTGAAGTGGGGCCGGAACATATTGGCAAGAACGGCCTGGTGAGGAACCTGGAAAGCCTGGTTTCTGAACTTGAAAACAACATCAAGGATTGCTGTGCCGAACTGAACTGGCAGGTGAAAGACTTTTTTACCTGCGGTCTGAAAGGTGGGGACGGCAATCAGGAATATTTTGTGCATGCAGAAAAAACAAAGTCTGCTGCAAACCCTTCAACCGGTGAACCTAAGCAACATGATCAACATCAGTTTTGAATTTTTTCCCGCCAAGACCGACGAAGGGGCGGAAAAGCTGCGGGCCACCCGAGCGCTGCTGTCAGAGCGCAAGCCTGAATTTTTCTCAGTGACTTTTGGAGCGGGTGGCACAACACAGGACGGCACCTTGGCCACCGTGCTGGAAATCAAGGCGGCGGGTGAAGAGGCTGCCCCCCACCTGTCATGCGTTGGCTCATCCAAAGACAAGGTGCTGGCCCTGTTGAAGCAGTATCAGGAACATGGCATCAAGCGGATCGTTGCTTTGCGCGGTGACCTTCCTTCCGGAATGCTGGAAACCGGTTCATTCCGCTATGCCAGCGAATTGGTTGAATTCATACGAAAAGAAACAGGAGACCATTTTTTCATTGAAGTGGCTGCCTATCCTGAAACCCATCCGCAGGCAAAAAGCCCGACCGCGGATGTGGACGCCTTCGTGCACAAGGTGAATTGCGGTGCGAATTCTGCAATTACCCAGTATTTTTTCAACCTGGATGCATTCCTGTATTTTCGGGACCAGGTGCAACACAGGATTTCCATTCCCCTGATTCCCGGCATCATGCCTGTGACCAATTTCAGCCAACTGGCCCGCTTCTCGGATGCATGCGGTGCAGAAATTCCGCGCTGGATGCGCAGCCGTCTTCAGCATTTCGGGGATGACAGAGAGTCAATCCGCTCATTCGGACTGGAAGTGGTGTCCAACCTGTGCGAGAAACTCATACAGGAAGGTGCACCCGGGCTGCATTTCTACACGATGAACAATGCGCAACCCACCCTGGCCGTTCTGGACAGGATCGGTTATTGATCAACTGACTGGCAGTGAATGAGCCCTTGTTCATTCACCACGTAATTCAGCAAATGATCATGGGGTTCGGCAAAGGGTTGATTGATGCAGGTGGCTGAGTAAGCCACTCCGACACAAAGTGGCACCGGCTGAAGCTGGGCCAGGGTGCGGTCATACCAGCCTGCGCCATAACCAAGCCTCGAGCCCGCCGGATGGTACGCCACGCAGGGTATGACCAGAATATTGGGCGTGACCCACTTCTTGATGGCCGGCACAGGTATGTCGTAACGCCCGGCCTCAAGCGCCTGCCCTGCTCTGTAAGCGGCAAACCGCAAAAGCGGACCCAGCGGAGAGTCGCTGCAAACGGGCAAAGCCCAATTAACGTGCGGCAAAACGGCCTCATCCATTATTTTCAAAAGGTCGGGCTCTCCACGTACCGGATAAAACAGACCCACAGTGCAGGTTGAAAAGGTTTGGAGTAAAGTGGTGAGGTGAGCGCACATGCGCCAGCTGTATGCCTGAATTGCCTCTGGAGCAAGTTGTTTCCGATAGTCCAGGGCGGTTTGTCGAAGTGTTTTTTTCATGACAGGAATATGATTATTTTTCCAGCTTTTTCACGCCTGGTGACCGGTTCATTCCTGGCTGTCGGCCTGTTGACCAGTCAATTGGTACTTGCCAACAGCAACTCTGAAGCCGAGTTGTTCAAACAGATCAAGGCCGCCTATTCCGAGGGATCATCCGACAAGTTTAACCGCTTGAGCAGCCAGCTTCCTGCCCAAAGCATATTTAGGCCCTATGTGGACATCTGGCAATTCCGCTTTCTACAGAGAAACATGGACAAGCAATTGTCCAACCAGGAGGTGGTATGGAACAAGGCAGAAGTACTGCCGCTTCTGACCCGTCATGAGAACAGCTGGCCAGCGGAAACCCTGAGGCGCGATTGGCTGGAGCAACTGGCACGCACGTCCCAGTGGGAAGAATATGCCCGGCAGAGACCGCAGTTGCGCTACAGGCCGGACCAGGGAGTGGAATGCGCAGATTTGATGCATTCGACTGAACAGGGCCAGTTGGTGCGGTACAAGCTGAATGCGGTACTCAGTTCAGAAAAAAGACTGCCCAAAACCTGCCGGGTACTGCTGAAAAACCTTTACCGCTCGGGCAGTGTGTCGGCGCAGGACCTGGATCGGCATGTGCTGCAGTTGGTGGCCAGCAACGAACTGGGCAATGCAGCCCGGTTCGTGGAGGATTTTTCCGACACCTCCTGGGGCAAGGCCTTGAACAGCAGCATGCTGCGTGAGGCCACCACGGCGCCTGACAAATTCCTGAAAAATCAGCCTGCTGGTGCTGGAACAGACCTTTACCTGGCAGCCGCCCTGGCGCGCCGCGCAATTGAAGACTATCCGGCAACTGCGCGCCAAATTGAACAGAACTACCAGTCCGCATTGTCACCGGGCAATGAAAAGTGGCTTTGGGCGCATATCGGATACCGTGCAGGGCTGGTCTGGGACAGGAATGCGCTGGGCTATTTCAGGCGAAGCAGCCCAGAGGTGATGAGCCAGGAGCAACAGGAATGGAAAATCAGGTCTGCCTTGCTGCTTGAGGACTGGGGTTCAGTGCTTCAGGCCACCGGGGAACTCAGCCCAGTGGCCCGGGAAGACAAGGCCTGGCTGTATTGGCGTGGACGCGCTCTTGCGGAAACCGGGAAAATTGTTGAGGCACGGCAGGACTGGATCAGGGCCAGCAGCCCATTTTCCTTCTACGGAAAACTGGCTCTTGAAGAACTGGGCGACACGGTAACTGCTCCCAAGCGGCCTGAATCATTGAGTGCAAACGAACTGGACTGGGCGAAAAAACACCCCGGCCTGACCCGTGCACTTGCGCTTTATGAGGCTGGACTGCGAACGGAAGGTTTCTGGGAATTCAACCTGCAGGTTGCACAGATGACCGACAGGCAGTTGCTGGCCACCGCCACCTGGGCGGAACGCAACCAGCTTTATGACCGGGCAATTGCTGCCGCAGACCGTACCGAAACAGAACATGACCTGGGCTTGCGTTACCTGACCCCCTTCCGCGAAAACATGCGTGCAAAAACCCGCGAGGTGGGCGTGGACGAATCCTGGGTGTATGGACTGATTCGGCAGGAATCACGGTTCGTGACAATCGCCCGCTCCGGGGTGGGGGCCAGCGGCCTGATGCAAGTGATGCCAGCCACCGCCAAATATGTGGCCAACAAGATTGGCCTTTCCAATTTCAAGCCAACAGACATCAACGAGATTGAAACCAACCTGACTTTGGGCACCAGCTATCTGAAAATGGTGTTTGAGCAGCATGACCGCTCACCGGTGCTGGCCTCTGCAGGCTACAACGCAGGCCCAAGTCGTCCCGCCCTGTGGAAGCGCAGGCTGGGAGACAGGAAGATTGAAGGTGCTATCTTTGCAGAACTGATTCCTTTTGATGAAACCCGGGGTTATGTGAAGAATGTGATGTCCAACACCGTGGCCTATTCCCTGTTGTTGAACAACTCCTCGACCCCACTGAAACAAAGACTGGGTATCATCTCCGGATCGAAATAAACAGGTGAATGCAGTTGCGATGAATAAAACAACCAATGTGCTTGTGATCGGAGGTTCAGGATTTCTGGGCCAGGCCGTTTGTAACCAGTTGACCAAGGCAGGGCATTTCATTACGGTGCCAACCCGTCGATATGACAAGGCCAAGCACCTGCTGACATTGCCTACCTGCAGGGTTGTTGAGGCAAATATTCATGACCGGGCGACTCTTGGCAAACTGGTGACAGGACAGGATGTGGTGGTCAACTTGCTGGGTGTATTGCACAGCAAGCCGGGTAAACCCTACGGCCAGAACTTCCGGGTCAACCATGTTGAATTTCCGAAAGCACTGACTGCCGTGATGTCCAAGCACGGGGTGAAACGAATTGTTCATGTCAGCGCCCTGGGTGTGGGAGTGCAGAACCCGGCACCCTCCATGTACCTGCGATCGAAAACCGATGGAGAAGCTGCTGTTAAGGATAGCGGACTGGCCTGGACCATCCTGCGCCCTTCAGTGGTGTTTGGCCGGGAAGACAGATTCCTGAACACCTTCGCCTCCCTTTCAAAGTTGGCCCCAATCATTCCTCTGGCTGGCGCGAATGCCCGTTTTCAGCCGGTCTCTGTAGGGGATGTGGCCAAGGCGGTCATGGCCTGCGTGCAGGACCAGACCAAGGACACGCTCCATAACACCTACGACCTGGTGGGCACCGAAATTTTTACCCTAAGGGAACTGGTGCAACTCTCTGCCAGGTCGGTCGGGAAAAACCCCGTGGTGATCGGTATACCGGAATTTGCTGCAAAGGCCCAGGCTTTCCTGATGGAGCTTGCACCGGGCGAGCCCCTGATGAGCCGGGACAATGTGGACTCCATGAAAATCGACAATGTGCGTACTTCCGGTCGACCTTTCCCCCTGCCCAGCTATGAGAGCCTTTCAGTACTGGCACCTGAATACCTGCGGGCCAAGCACCTGCCTTCCGGCCTTGATGAATTCAGGACACGGGCGCACCGGCAGGACTAGCCCTTAAACCTTGATTCATCGTACAATTTCGCTTTGCCCGACGCAGCCGAACATCTGGATCGATTGGCTGCGTTTGTTTTTACAGCCTCCAATTTTGGCTGACCACCGTTGACAGAGAGCTTTACCGTGACAGACCACTTGATGAACACCTATGCCCGCCAGCCAATCGCCTTTACCCACGGGGAAGGTGCATGGATGTGGTCTACAGAAGGCAGGAAGTACCTGGATGGTCTTTCGGGTATTGCGGTGAACGGCCTTGGACACAACCATCCAAAGCTGGTGAAAGCAATTGCGGAACAGGCTGGCAAGCTGATCCACACCTCCAACCTGTATCACATCGTTGAACAGTCAAAACTGGCTGACCGCTTGTGTGAAATTTCCGGGATGGATGAGGTATTTTTCTGCAATTCCGGTGCAGAGGCCAATGAGGCTGCCATCAAGCTGGCCAAGTACTACGGCTACAAAAAGGGCATTGAAAACGCGAAAATCATCGTGATGGAACGCGCCTGGCATGGTCGCACCCTGGCCACGCTGGCCGCCACAGACAGCCCGAAAGCCAAGGTCGGATTCGGTGAGTTGCCCGGCGGATTCGTACGCGTTCCCTACAAGAATTTTGCTGCAATTGAGCAGGCATCTGATGAACATCCCGAAATCCAGGCAGTTTTGCTGGAGGTGCTGCAGGGTGAGGGAGGCATTAACGTGGCAGACACGGAGTACCTCCAGGCTTTGCGCAAGCTGTGTACCGCCAAGGGGTGGTTGCTGATGATTGATGAGGTACAGAGCGGAATTGGCCGCACGGGCAAATGGTTTGGCTTCCAGCATGCTGACATCAAGCCTGATGTGATTACCCTTGCCAAGGGCTTGGGTTCGGGCGTACCGATCGGTGCCTGCCTGGCCAGCGGGCCTGCTGCCAAGGTGTTCACACCCGGCACGCATGGAACCACCTTTGGTGGCGGCCCCCTGGTGTCTGCGGCTGCCCTGGCCACAATCAATATCATGGAAGAGGAAGGGTTGCTGGCGCATGCAGAGCAGATGGGCCAATTGATCCGTGCTGTGCTGTCCAGGGAACTGGCTGGAATCGCCGGTGTAAAGGACATCCGGGGGCGGGGCCTGATGGTGGGCATTGAATTGTGGAAGCCCTGTGCTGAACTGGTAACCATTGCACGCGACAAAGGATTGATCATCAACGTGACACGGGACAATGTGGTGCGTCTGTTGCCACCCCTGGTCATCAAAAAAGAAGAAGCAGAGACGCTGGCCATGGAATTGGCCCCCTTGATCAAGGCGTTTCTTGAACAATCCGCATAAGGAGGAACCGGCCTGCCAGGCAAGCCGGTCTAAAAAAATGCCTATCAAACATTTTCTGCAGTTCAACGACATTACAAAAGACGAGTTCGAATACCTGATGAAAGCGTCGCGGGATGTGAAGGCGCGCTTCAAACGCTACGAACCCTACTACCCGCTGCAGGACCGCACGCTGGTGATGATTTTCGAAAAGGCATCCACCCGCACCCGCCTGAGTTTCGAGGCTGGCATGCATCAGCTCGGTGGGTCTGCAATCTACCTGAACACCAAGGATTCCCAGCTGGGGCGCGGAGAGCCGGTTGAAGATGCAGCCCAGGTGATATCCCGCATGTGCGACATTGTGATGATCCGCACCTATGAACAGGAGATCATTGAAAGGTTTGCGGC
>DASUDJ010000409.1:0-2758 GCA_036275635.1 Limnobacter sp.
GCAGATCAAATCCCGTGCGGGCCTGAATTTCCTGGAAAAGACCCGGCTTGGGTTTTCTGCAGTTGCACTTGTCATCGGGGCCGTGTGGGCAGAAAAAAATCCCTTCAATATGACCGCCAGCCTCACCCGCCAGGTCATGCATTTTCTTGTGCATGGCCGACAGGGTTTCCAGGTCGAACATGCCGCGTGAAACACCGCTCTGGTTAGTGGCCACCACCACCCGGAAACCACCGCGATTCAGTCGTGCGATGGCTTCCATGCTGCCGGGAATTGGAACCCATTCATCCACCGACTTGATGTATTCATCCGAGTCTTCGTTGATGACGCCATCCCGATCCAGCACGATAAGTTTCATGGAATGTCCTTGGATATCAGGCAGCCAGTTGTGAAATGTCGGCCACACAGTTCATCAGGCCGTGCATGTGTTTCAACAGGGCAAGGCGGTTGTTCTTCAGCGCCTCATTGTTGTCCATCACCATTACGTTCTCGAAGAATGCATCCACATTGGCTTTTAATGGGGCCAGCACCTGCAGCGCTTTCTGGAAGTCGCCCTGTTCGAATGCCGACAGGGCATGGGGTTCCAGTTCCTTCACCTGCGCAGCCAGTGCTTTTTCCGCATCAAGCTGCAACAGGCTGGTGTTTACTTCCGTGCTGGGGACTTCGGTCTTTTTCAGGATGTTGGAAATCCGCTTGTTGGCCGCTGCCAGCGCCTGGGATTCCGATAGTTGCGAGAATGACCGCACGGCCTGCAGGCGCTTGGGCAGATCGGCGAACTGACTGGGGTTCAGGCTAAGCACGGATTCCACTTCAGCTGTTGTGTAACCCTGGTCTTTCAGGTAACCACGCAGGCGGTCCTGGATGAAACCTGCAATCCCTTCAACACTATTCCTGAATTCAGGATAGGCCGCAAACAATTCACTTGCCCTGTTCAATGCTTCAACCAGGTCCAGCTTCAGATTTTTCTCGATCACCATGCGGATGACGCCCAGTGCATGTCGGCGCAAGGCGAAGGGGTCCTTGTCGCCGGTGGGTACAAGCCCGATACTGTAGATTCCTACCAGGGTTTCCAGCTTGTCGGCCAGTGCCGCGGCCAATCCAACCGGGTTGCGTGGCAACTGGTCGCCTGCAAAGCGGGGGCTGTAGTGGTCGGCTATTGCCTGTGCAACATCGGGATGCTCGCCATCATGCCGGGCGTAGTGTTCGCCCATATTGCCCTGCAGTTCAGGAAATTCACCCACCATGTCGGTCAACAGGTCCGCCTTGCACAGCAGGGCAGCCCTGCTGGCTTTTGCAATATCCGCACCCACCGATGGCGCAAGGATTTCCGCCAGTTTCACCAGGCGCGTATTTCGGTCTTTCTGTGAGCCCAGCTTGTTGTGGTATACAACGCTGGCCAAGCCAGGCAAGCGGCTTTCCAGGGTTTTTTTCCGGTCCTGGTCGAAGAAGAATTTCGCATCCGCCAGGCGGGCTCGCAGCACGCGCTCATTTCCACTGGTGATCAGGCCAGGTGTCTGGGTCAGCAGGTTGGACACCAACAGGAAGCGATTCTTCATCTTCCCGCTGGTGTCAGTGACCGCGAAATATTTCTGGTTGGCCTGCATGGTCAGGATCAGGCATTCCTGCGGCACTTCTAGGAATTCCTTCTCGAAGCCGGCTTCATACACAACCGGCCATTCCACCAGGGCGCACACCTCGTCCACCAGGTCGTCAGGTTGAACAACTTGGTCACCAGCTGCCTTCTCTGCAAGCTGCTGGATGATGGCGGCTTTGCGCTTTTCGAAGCTGGCTATTACCTTGCCCTCGCTTTCAAGCTGCGCTTCATAGCCATCTGCATCGGCGATATTCAGTGCACCGGGGCTCAGGAATCGGTGGCCCAGGGTGATGCGGTCGCTTTCGAGGCCCAATACCTGCGCAGGCACCACGGCGTCGCCATGCAGGCACAGCAGGCGGTGGGCAGGCCGTACAAAATGAACGGTGGCGCCGTCCGGACGCTGGTAGCTCATCACCTTCGGAATTGGCAATTTCGTGGTGGCCACTTCCAGTGCCTTGTTCAGGGACTCTTCCAGCCTTTTGCCGGCCTGGGTGCGGGAAATGTGCAGCACATCCTGCTTGCCATCATTGAGTATTTCCAGTTGATCCACCGAAATCGAGCCCAACCCCAACGATTCCAGCTTCTTCTGTAGCGGTGGTGTGGGTTGACCATTTGCATCCAGGCCAATTTTTACGGGCAGCAGGCGTTCCTGGATTTTCTTGTCAGGGCTGACCGCGGCCACGTGAGTGATACGGCAGGCCAGGCGGCGGGGGCTGGCAAAGCCTTCCACCATGCTCTGTTCTGTCAGGTGGCCTTCTTCGCGCAGGGTGTTGCTCAGCAGGTCTGAAAATGCCTTGCCCAGGCTCTGCAATGCTTTGGGTGGGAGCTCTTCTGTAAACAGCTCAACCAGTAGTGTTGGGTTCATCTTGTTCAGGCAGCGTTTGTTTTTGGAATATTGCACATGGGGAAGCCCAGCTTTTCGCGGGAGTCGTAATACGCCTGTGCCACTGCACGTGACAGGTTACGAATACGGCCAATGTAGGCCGCACGCTCGGTGACTGAAATGGCGCCCCGGGCGTCCAGCAGGTTGAAGGTGTGGGCTGCCTTCAGGATCATTTCATAGGCGGGCAGGGCCAGGCCCACTTCAATCAGGTGCTTTGCTTCCGCCTCATATTCGCCGAAATGGCGGAACAGCATGTCGGCATTGCTGTATTCAAAGTTGTAGGT
>DASUDJ010000410.1:0-6767 GCA_036275635.1 Limnobacter sp.
CCAGGCTGAAACCGATGAGAAGAAGGATGTCGAGTTGCACGCCCTGTCGCCTATCGACAATTCCCTGTTGCTGACCCGCAATCCCGAGTTCCGGTTTGAAGGAGAATTGCCTCGGGAAGGCAACCTGATGATTTTTGATTCACGTGGCAAGCGTTTCTGGGTGGAGCCCCTTGAAGGCCTCCAGTTGACACTGCCACCGGCCGCAAAATTTGAATGGGGAAGGGCATTCACCTGGGAAGTCCGCCGCCTGACAGGTGGCCGGGTATTGAGCGGCAGCTTCCAGATTGCCAGCGAAGAAACAGCCCGGGCACTCTTGCAGGCCAAATTGCCCGATACCCAGGATGTATTGCCTGAATCGCGCCTGTTCTACGGCATGCGGCTGCAACTGGCCAGGGCTTACAGCGAGGCAGATGAGGTGTGGTCTTCCCTGGGTATTTCCATGGACCGCAGCGGCATACCCAGCCAGTTGCGCTAGCGGGTACAGGTCAGCCCCACCTGCTGACAGGTTACGCGCCTGCGACCGAATCAGGCGTCCAGTTCTTCCCAGCGGGCATACGCCTGCAGCAGTTCACCCTCCAGCTCGGCCATGCGGGTCTGTGCAGCGGTTACCACCTTGGTGTCCTGCTGGTAAAACCCGGGGTCACCGATTTTTGCCACCAGTTCTGCCTGTTCGTTTTCCAGTTTTTCAATCAGGCCAGGCAACATGTCCAGTTCCCGCTGTTCCTTGTAGCTGAGTTTCCTTGATTTTTTTGCTGGCGCGGCAGCCGCATTCGCCAGGGTGGCGGGTGTAGGGGCCGATACTGCAGGGTTGGTCGCGGCATTCGATGTTGCAGCAGTTTTCTCGGCAATCATGCTGGCCCAGGGGTCGGTGGTGCGCTGGCGCAGCCAGTCGTCATAGCCGCCCACATAGTCGCCCACCCGGCCGTTGCCTTCAAACACCAGGCAGCGTGTCACGATCTGGTTCAGGAATTCCCGGTCATGGCTGACCAGGATCAGGGTGCCCTGGTAAGCCATCAGTTTTTCTTCCAGCAACTCCAGGGTTTCAATGTCCAGGTCGTTGGTGGGTTCGTCCAGTACCATCACGTTCGACGGGCTGGAGAACAGTTGCGCCAGGATCAACCTTGCACGTTCCCCGCCTGACAGGCTGCGCACCGGCTGGCGGGCGCGGTCTGGTGTGAACAGGAAATCCTGCAGGTAACCGATCACATGCTTGGCCTGGCCGTCAATCGTGATGAACTCCTTCCCGGCACCGATGATGTCGACAGCAGTGTCCTCTTCATTGAACTGGCTGCGCAACTGGTCGAAATAGGCAATTTCCAGCTTGGTGCCCAGCTTGATGTGGCCTGAATCAGGCGGCAACTGGCCCAGCAGCACCTTCAGCGCCGTGGTCTTGCCGATGCCGTTCGGGCCCAGAAAACCGATTTTCTCGCCCCGCATGATGGTGTTCGTGAAATTTCGCAGAATGGGCAGGTCGCCCAGCGTCTTGTTGATGTCGATCAGTTCAGCCACCACCTTGCCGCTGCGTTCGGCCTCCTGCACCTGCACCTTGGCGCTGCCCACCACATTGCGCCGTTCGGAAAACTGCCTGCGCATTTCCATCAGGGCGCGCACCCTGCCTTCATTGCGGGTGCGGCGGGCTTCAATGCCACGGCGGATCCACACTTCCTCTTCGGCCAGTTTCTTGTCGAACAGGGCATTGGCTTTTTCCTGGGCATGCAGGAATTCCGCCTTTCCCTTCAGGTAGCCTTCATAGCCGCCTGACCAGCTTTTCAGCATGCCTCGGTCCAGGTCGCACACGCGGGTGGCCAGTTTGCGCATGAATGACCGGTCGTGACTGACGAAAATGACCGCTCCCTTGAACTGCCGGATCTGCTCCTCCAGCAATTCAATGCTGGGAATGTCCAGGTGGTTGGTGGGCTCATCCAGCAGCAACACATCCGGATTGCTGACCATGGCCTTGGCCAGCATCACCTTGCGTTTCATGCCGCCTGACAGTTTTGCAAACGGCAGGTCAGCAGGCAGTTTCATGCGGTTCAGGATTTGATCGACTTCACTTTCCAGGTGCCATGCATGGTGCTCGCCCAGTTCATGCTGGGCCTGTTCCAGCAAGCCGGCCTGTTCTGGAGTCAGGCTGCCATGGTCCAGCGGGCCGAACTGCCTGCTGATGCTGATGTGCTTGCCCAGTTTGCCGAAGCCCTGTGCCACCACATCAAAGATTGTTTCATCATGCTCGCGGGGTACCGCCTGCTCCAGGCAGGCCATGCGCAGGCCATCCTGTTTGATCACAAGGCCGTCTTCCGGTGTGGTTTCACCAGTCAGTACCCGAAACAGGGTGCTTTTGCCGGTGCCATTTCGGCCCACCAGGGCCACCCGTTCCCTTTCCTCGATTGAAAAATCAACCTGGTCCAGCAGCACCGTCGTTCCGATCCGGTAAGTGGCCCCCTTCAAACCCAACAACATGTCCAATCCCTTAAATTAGTTTCAGTCCTGGCTCATGGCCAGGGCGCAGCACAAGGCGGCATCTGGTGTGAACTGCCAGTCATTGACCGCCTTCATGCAGGCATTCCGGTTCATCAGTTGAAAGCCAGCCACCTCGCCATCCCGATTGCGCGGGCGGTGGCCAGGGCGCAAAACACCCCGGTACAGCAGCACTGTTTCATGATGCCAGCCACCATACAGCAAGGGCCTGCTCAAAGCCAGTTCACGAGGGTACATCGGTTCAATCCGTGTAAAGTCCTCTGGCCCAAGTCCCGCCTCTTCATCCAGTTCACGCCACAAGGTGGTTTGGATGTCTTCCGCACTGGCCACGCCGCCGGCGGCCAGGTTGTCCAGCATGCCAGGGTTTTCATGCTTGGTGGGTGCCCTGACGCCTGCCCACACCTGCCCCAGGTGGTTCTCCACATGCACATGCACTGCACGGGTGCGCAGGCCCAGGGTCTTGAACAGGGCCCTTTCCGCAGTGGCCAGCACCTGCCCCTCTGCATCAAGCACAAGCTGTTCCTCATTCCGCCAGCCCGGCACCAGGTTCAAGGCCTGCAGGAAACGGCCCACGCTGGCCAGTGCAGCACTGAACTGCTGCGGATTGGTGGGGGCGAGCAACTCAAGGTGGGCAGTTGTCTCTGTTGCCTGCAAACCAGCTGCATGAAAGGCAGCTTGCACCGCCCTCAAGTGCTGCCGGTTTACGTGGCCCAGGTGCTGGCCATTCACCAGGAGTTTCAAAAACTGCTCGGCGGGTTTGCTGCTGCTGTCGCGCCATTTGCTGGTGAACCCTGAAAAAGTGGCTGGCAACGACTGGGTAATCCAGTTGCGGTCTGCAACAGGCACCGTGCCCGCGGTCTGGGGGTGTAGGGGTTTCAGGTTTGCACCAGCTTCTTGTTGTTCTGGATGGTCATCAGGATACCTGCGCCCATGCCCAGGGTGACCATGGCTGTTCCACCATAACTGACCAGCGGAAGCGGCACACCGACCACTGGAAGTATGCCGCTGACCATGCCGATATTCACGAAGGCATAGGTGAAAAAGATCAGGGACATGGCCCCGGCCATCAGGCGGGAAAACAGGGTGGGTGCGTTGGCTGCAATCACCAGTCCCCGCATGATCAGGCAGGTGTACAGCGCCAGCAATACCAGGCAGCCCAGCAGGCCGAATTCTTCAGCAAGCACGGCGAAAATGAAATCGGTGGTGCGCTCGGGAATGACCTCGAGATGGGTCTGGGTTCCCTGCAGGAAACCCTTGCCGGAAAATCCGCCCGAGCCAACTGCCACCGTGGACTGGATGATGTGGAAGCCCTTGCCCAGCGGATCTTGGGTTGGATCGATCAGGGTCAGTACTCGCTGTCGCTGGTAATCATGCATCAGTGTCCAGAACAGGGGGAGGCTGGCGAAAAACAATCCAGTCAGCCAGGCAAGTACTTTCCAGGAGAGGCCCGCAAAGAAAATCACGAAAAATCCTGAACCCAGCACCAGCAGGGCGGTACCCAGGTCAGGCTGTTTCAGGATCAGGACACCAGGGATGGCCAGGATGATGGAAGCCACCGCAAATTCCCGCCAGCCTGACACGTTCTCACGTTGCTGAAAAAACCAGGCGAGCATCAGTGGCATGGAAATTTTCATGATTTCAGAAGGCTGGATTCGAATAAAACCCAGGTTCAGCCAGCGTTGCGCACCTTTTGAAATGTCGCCAAAAAGCTCAACTGCAATCAGCAGCACCACACCCACCACATACAGCGGAACAGCAATCCGCATCAGGAACTGGGGCTTCAGGTTGGCGGTGAACCACATCACGCCGAATGCAATCAGCATGTTGCGGGAATGATCCAGGAAGCGGCCTTCAAAGTCATAGGCGGCACTGTACTGTGTGATCAGGGCAAATATAACCAGGGCCATCAGGATTGCACCCAGCACCGGATCAAACACGTTGAAATAAGGTTTCAGCCTTCGCAAGATCGGCTCGCGCTGCATGGCCACTGCCCGGTTCATTCAAAAACCTCCTCATCCACCGGCATGGGCTCAGGCACACTGGCTGTTGGCTGAACTCCTGTTTCCTGGGCCCAGAATACATCAAGCACCTGTTTGATTGCAGGCGCTGCAGACTGGCTTCCAAAGCCAGCATTCTCGACAATCGCAGCCAGTGCAATTCGCGGTTGTTCCATTGGAGAAAAGGCGATAAACCAGCCATGGTCCCGCAGCCGTTCAGCAGAGGCAGCACGCTCTTTGTAGGTTTCGCCTTTTTTCAGGCCGAATACCTGGGCCGTACCGGTTTTCCCAGCCACTTCATAGGGCACACCCCGAAACACACCCCGTGCTGTGCCTTCCAGGACCACACCCCGCATGCCATGTTTCACCGCATCCACATTCTGTTGTTTCAGGCTCAGCTGGGTCAGTGCATTGACCGGCTTTTCAATGATCTCGCCGTTCACTGGGCTCTGAAAGGCCCGCACCAGCCTCGGGGTGGCGTTCAGGCCGCCACTGGACAGCACGGCTGTGGCATGGGCCAACTGCAGGGGAGTGTAGTTGTTGTAACCCTGGCCAATTGCGATGGACACGGTTTCACCGGAATACCAGCGTTGTGCCTCGGGCCTCTTGAATGCCTTCTGCTTCCATTCGCGAGACGGCAGTACGCCAGTGCGTTCTCCATCCACATCAATGCCCGTTCTTGAGCCAAATCCGAAGCGACCCATGAATTCCGCAATGATGTCAATGCCCATTTCACTGCCCAGCATGTAGTAATAGGTATTGCAGGATTCAGCTATGGACCTGTACATGTCCACCATGCCATGTCCACCGATCTTGTCATCCATGAAGCGGCGGGAGCCGAAATCAAAATATCCTGGGTCGCGCAGTGTGCTGCCGGGTGTGCGGAATCCCTTTTCCAGGGCCGCCAGCGCCATGAAGGGCTTGAAAGTGGAGCCCGGCGGATAAGTTCCCGCCAGGGGACGGTTCAGCAGTGGTCGGTCGATGCTCTCGTTCAGTGCCTTCCAGTTCTCGGGGTCAATGCCTTCCACGAACAGGTTGGGATCAAAACTGGGCGCGCTGACCATCGCGAGAATGTCGCCATTGCTGGGGTCGATTGCCACCAGTGCCCCGCGTTTGCCTTCCAGGGCTTTTTCCGCCGCTTCCTGCAGTCGAATGTCGATTGAAAGAATCAGGTTTTCGCCGGGCACAGCCGGCGATCGGGACAGCACACGAACCGCCCGTCCGCCAGCAGAAGTTTCCACTTCTTCAAAGCCGGTCTTGCCATGCAATCGGGTTTCATAGAATTTTTCCAGTCCATCCTTGCCAATGTAGGCCGTGCCACGGTAATTGTCAGTCTGGTCCAGTTCTTCAATCCTGTCCTGGTCCTTGGCGGAAATTCGGCCAATGTAGCCCAGCAGGTGCGCTGCATGCGGTCCGTACGGATACTGCCGAAAAAGGCGTGCACGGATTTCAACACCCGGAAACCGGTAACTCTGCACAGCAAATCGGGCCACTTCCTCATCAGTCAGGCGAGTGCGGATTGGAATGGATTCAAACCGCTTGGATTCAGCCCGCAGCTTCTTGAAGCGTCGCTTGTCCAGCGCCGAAATTTCCACGATCTTGCCCAGCTCATCCAGCATTTCATTCAGGCGGTCAATTTTGGAGGGCGTGATTTCAAGCGTGTAGGCTGAGTAATTGTTTGCCAGGACCACGCCGTTCCTGTCCATGATCAGGCCCCTGTTGGGCACGATTGGCACGATGCTGATGCGGTTGTCTTCTGCCTTGGACTGATATTTTTCATAGCTGACCACCTGCAGCCAGAGCAAGCGTGCGATCAGCACCAGGAAGAGAATCACGACGAACAAGCCGGCGATGAACAGCCGGAAGCGGAACTGCTTGATGGCCTGTTCGGGATGTGTGAACTCGGTCATATCGGGCGGTCGTTGTCTCGGTTCTCAGGCAGCTTCTGCGGCGCCAGCAACAGGAATTGCGCCAGCGGCCACAGTGCTGCGGTCAACAGGCTTTCGAGAAAAATCCAGACGCCCGGAAAATTGCCCCCAAACATCACGCGGATTGCCACGGTGATTGACTGGGCAGCCAGCAGCAGCGGAAAAATATGAGCGGCCTGAGTGACGGGCGAAAACCACAACACCCTTCGGTGAATCGTGATGGCAAAGTAGGACAGCAGGGTGTAAGCCAGGGCATGCTCGCCAAAAACACTCGAGGAATGCACATCAATAATTGCACCAAAGCACCAGGCCACGCCAATGCCGATTACCCGGGGTTGCCTGATGTTCCAGAACACCAGCACCA
>DASUDJ010000411.1:0-3506 GCA_036275635.1 Limnobacter sp.
CAAAGGCAGTTGCTTGCCACCACGCACCTGCTGGTCGGCTGTGAACACGGCCACTGCGCCTGTGTCCACGATACGGTCCTGCAGCGCTTTTGCTGAGAAACCACCAAACACCACGGAGTGGGTTGCACCAATACGGGCGCAGGCCTGCATGGCGGCCACGCCTTCCACGCTCATGGGCATGTAGATGACAACACGGTCGCCTTTCTTCACGCCCAGACTTTTCAGGCCATTGGCAATCCGGCTGACCTTGCCCAGCAGTTCCTTGTAAGTCACCTTGGTGACTTCACCACCATCCGCTTCGAAAATCAGTGCAACCTTGTCGCCCAGGCCAGCTTCGATATTCTTGTCCAGGCAGTTGGCCGATACGTTCAGTTCACCGCCGGTGAACCACTTGTAAAAAGGCGCATTGGATTCATCCAGCACCTTGTCATAGGCCTTGCCGAACTGCAGGTTCTCCTTGGCCAGGCGTGCCCAGAACCCTTCGAAGTCTGTTTCAGCCTCCTTGCACAATGCGTTGTAGGCATCCATGCCGCCGATGGCTGCACTGCGCTGCCAATCAGCACTGGGTTCAAACACACGGGTTTCGTGTGACACTGATTCGATTGATGACATCCTGTCCTCCAAGGTTTTACTTAGTTTTCTAATGATTTGATCTGCATAAACAATAGGCAAGCGCTCTTACTCTCACCTTACACCATGGCGCACCACAGCAATTCGCGTTCCAGCCCTGCATTTACCTGATTCCCGTCATTCCGATCTGCTATAGTTTGCAGCATTCAACCCGCCACTCTTGTTGCACTGCACACCTGTCACAAAATGGAACAAAACAAGCAAAACATACCTCCCCTGGCACGCCTCATCTTCGCCAGTCGCTGGCTTCAACTTCCGCTTTACCTTGGCCTGATAGTAGCCCAGGTGGTTTACGTTTATCACTTCCTGATCGAGCTCTGGCACCTGGTGGGCGGCGCGGCCACGCACCAGCTGGATGAAACCGGCATCATGCTGATTGTGCTGGCCCTGATCGACGTGGTGATGATTTCCAACCTGCTGATCATGGTGACAGTGGGTGGTTATGAAACCTTCATCAGCCGCATGCGCCTTGAAACCCACCCGGACCAGCCGGAATGGCTGGACCATGTGAATGCCTCGGTGCTGAAAGTGAAACTGGCCATGGCCATCATCGGCATTTCATCCATCCACCTGCTGAAAACCTTTATCAATGCCGAGCAGTACGACACAAAAACTATCGTGGCCCAGGCGGGCATACACATGATCTTCCTGTTGTCAGCCGTGGCAATCGCCTGGTGTGATCGACTCATTTCACAGCCAGCCCATGGCAAAGCGCATTAAAATAAAGGGCTAAGCAATCAATACCCCAGGAGCAGTCATGACCACCATCAAGCAAGAGGATTTCATCAGCTCCATCGCTGATGCGTTTCAGTATATTTCCTATTACCACCCGCTGGACTACATCCAGGCGCTGGGCAAGGCCTATGAACGCGAGGAAAGCCCTGCTGCCAAAGACGCCATTGCGCAGATCCTGACCAACAGCCGCATGTGTGCAGAAGGCAAGCGCCCAATCTGCCAGGACACCGGCATTGCAGTGGTGTTCCTGAAAGTGGGCATGAATGTGCGTTGGGATTCCACCATGAGCGTCACCGACATGGTGAATGAAGGTGTGCGCCGGGCCTATCTGCATCCGGACAACAAGCTGCGCGCCTCCGTGCTGCTCGACCCAGCAGGTGCCCGTAAAAACAGCAAGGACAACACGCCTGCCGTGATCCACTATGAAATCGTGCCCGGCGATGATGTGGAAGTGATCTGCGCAGCCAAGGGCGGCGGCTCGGAAAACAAATCGAAAATGGTGATGCTGAACCCATCCGATTCCATCGTGGACTGGGTCATGAAAACAGTACCCACTATGGGCGCTGGCTGGTGCCCACCCGGCATTCTGGGCATCGGTATTGGTGGTACACCCGAGAAAGCGATGCTGCTGGCCAAGGAAAGCCTGATGGCGCCTTGCGACATGCATGAATTGCTTCAGCGCGGCCCACAAAACCGGATTGAAGAACTGCGCATTGAACTGTATGAAAAGGTGAATGCACTGGGCATTGGTGCACAGGGCCTGGGCGGCTTGACCACGGTGCTGGATGTCAAAATCATGGATTACCCCACCCATGCAGCATCCCTGCCCGTGGCCATGATTCCAAACTGTGCAGCCACACGCCATGTTCACTTCCACCTGCATGGCGATGGCCCCGCAATCCTGGAAGCACCAAAACTGTCTGATTGGCCACAGGTCAGCTGGACAGCGGACACCGAGAAAAGCAAGCGCGTGAACCTGGATACGCTGACACCTGAAGAAGTGGCCAGCTGGAAGCCGGGCCAAACCCTGCTTTTGAACGGCAAGATGCTGACTGGCCGCGACGCAGCCCACAAGCGCATTGCCGACATGCTGGCCAAGGGCGAAAAGTTGCCAGTGGATTTCACCAACCGCGTGATTTATTACGTGGGCCCTGTCGACCCCGTGCGTGATGAAGCCGTGGGCCCAGCTGGCCCCACCACCGGCACCCGCATGGACAAGTTCACCCGCATGATGCTGGAAAAGACCGGCCTGATCGCCATGGTAGGCAAGGCCGAGCGCGGCCCTGTGGCAATCGAGGCTATTCGCGACAACAAGTCGGCTTACCTGATGGCTGTGGGTGGCGCTGCTTACCTGGTATCCAAGGCCATCACCAAGGCCACCGTGGTGGGCTTTGAAGACCTGGGCATGGAAGCGATCTATGAATTCGAGATCAAGGACATGCCAGTGACGGTTGCGGTGGACAGCGAGGGCGTTTCTGTTCACAACACCGGGCCGAAGGAATGGCAGGCGAAGATCGGGAAGATTCCGGTCAGTGTGGCCTGAGTTCGTGAACATTGCATGAGCCGGCTAGCCATGCTTGGTTCATGCTCACCGCACGTGTGGCGTCAGCCTGCCTTGTTGCAGGCTGCTCACTGACTGCTTCATGCTCACTGCACGCGTGACATCAGCCTGCCTTGTTGCAGGCTGCTCACTGATTGCCTCATGCTCACCGCACGTGTGACATCAACCTGCCTTGTTGCAGGCCCACCGCGCGTGTGACATCAGTCTGCCTTGCTGCAGGCCCACCGCACGTGTGACATCAGCCTGCCTTGTCGGGCATTTCATCCCTTCTTGATTGCTGGCTTGGGGCATGCGAAACGCTTACGCGTCTTCGCATCGCTTGCTTCGCAAGCGCCCCTCGCTGCGCATCAAGCGGGAAGCCCGCCTGAATCGGCAGGCTGATGCCACATCGCGCAGTGAGCTGAACACGCCGGTGATGCGCGAGTCTGCGTGTCTGCGCAAGCTATTCTGAGTCACAACTGTTTGCAAGCATCAGTATTGTCTCTGTCACCGGCGGTGGCTGAGTCGCGAGGGTGCGCGCAGCATCCGCCTGGCCTGTGCCATGGACCGACGTTCAAGACCCGCCCGCCGTTCCCCGCCC
>DASUDJ010000412.1:0-2738 GCA_036275635.1 Limnobacter sp.
GACCAAGCTGATTGACGGAAGCACCATCAACAAGTTTGTGCTGGATATTGTGCAGGCCAAGGCAGATGCGCTGCAGGAGCAGGTAGACAGCTTGCCCGACAATGCAAAACCGGATGTGCGTGAAGCGCTTGAAGTGGCTGCCGAGGAAGCCGCCTTCCTGGTGGACACGGCACAGGGCGATGTGGAAGTTGGACCCTCCAAGCCCTTGCTGGATGTGATCGTGAATGCAAATGGCACCGTGTTTGTGTCCGGTGCCTATGGCCAGTTGCTGAAAAGCACCGACCAGGGCGTCACATGGACCTACCTGGGTGACCGCACCAACAACCCGAACAACTATCACCTGAACACCATGCTGCTCAGCAAGACAGGAGAAATCTGGGTTGCGGGTGAGCAGGGCACAGTGCTGGTCAGTTCCGATGAAGGTGAAACCTGGGTCAGCAAGAAAATCGATTATGACGGCTCGATATTTGCCTTGATGGAAGCGCCCGAAACCCGCACCGTGGTGGCGGTGGGCTTGCGTGGACATGCTTTCCGCCTGCCTTTTGGAACCAGCGAATGGCAGGAAGTGAACACCAATTTGCGGGAAACATTCAGCGGTGCAGCCGTGCTGGCTGATGGCAGCATGCTGGTGGTTGGCGCACGCGGAATCATGGTGAGAAGCAAGGACGACTTTCAAACCATCCAGGTGGCCAGGCGGCCCGACAAACTGCCCTCTGCAACCGTGGTGCAGTTGAATGACCAGGAAATCCTGCTGGCTGGCCTGCGGGGTTTCAAAACCCTGCCTTTGTCTGAATTCAAATAAAAACGGACGCTTAACAAATGACTTCTCAAGATTTGCATTCAAAAGCGCCCCTGGCTGAAAGACTGGTGTTCACCAGGCGCCTGCTGGTGATATTCCTGATGTTGCTGGCCACCCTGTTCCTGGGCTGGCAGGCCACCCAGTTGAAGGTGGCGGCCAGCTTCGAGAAAATGATTCCGACCAAGCATGAGTACGTGGTCAACTTTCTTGAAAACCGGGCAGACCTGACCAGCCTCGGCAACGTGGTGCGGGTGACCGTGCAGGCCAAGGAGGGCGATATTTTTACTCCGGAATACCTTGAAACACTGAAACAGGTGACCGACAAGGCCTTCTATATTCCGGGTGTGAACCGACCTGAAATGGCGTCGCTATGGACAGCCAACGTGCGCTGGACCTCGGTGACTGAAGAAGGCCTGGAAGGTGGGCAGGTGATTCCCGCCACTTACAACGGCAGCGCGGAAAGCATTGCCCAGGTGCGCCAGAACGTGGAGCTTTCCGGGCAGATTGGCCGCCTGGTGGGCAATGATTTCAAAAGCACAATCGTGTACTTGCCCCTGCTGGAAATCAATCCTGACACCGGCAAGCGACTGGACTACAAGGAGTTCTCGCAGCGGGTGGAAACCGAACTGCGACAGCAGTTCAACTCAGACAAAATCGAAATCCGTGTGACCGGTTTTGCGAAAATCGTGGGCGACCTGATTGAAGGTGCAAGCCAGGTGGTGATGTTCTTCGGCATTGCGCTGCTGATCACCATCATCATGATGTACATCTATTCCCGCAGCGTGAAAAGCACGGTGGCAACCATCGCCTGCTCCATGGTCGCAGTCATCTGGCAACTGGGCTTTCTGAACCTGCTGGGTATGGGGCTTGATCCTTACTCCATGCTGGTGCCCTTCCTGATTTTTGCGATTGGTGTCAGCCACGGTGTGCAGGTGGTCAGTGCAATCGCATTGAAACAGGGTGAGGGCTATCAAAGCCTGGATGCGTCAAGACTGGCCTTCAGGGGCCTGTATGTGGCGGGCCTGACTGCCTTGCTGACTGACGGTTTCGGTTTTGCCACCCTGATGATCATTGACATTCCGGTGATTCGCGACCTGGCAATTGCAGCCTCGGTGGGTGTGGCAGTCATCATCCTGACCAACCTGGTGCTCTTGCCCCTGATCATGAGCTACATCGGCGTGGACCAGAAAGCCATCCAGGTATTGCGTGACTCCGAGAAAACCGACAACAGGTTCCTGCGTTTTCTGTCTGGCTTTGCCCAGCAGAAACTGGCGACAGCTGCGGTTGTTGTTGGTCTCGCACTGTTCGGTGTTGGCTTCTGGGGCAATGCGAATGTGCAGATCGGCGACCTTGACAAGGGTGCGCCGGAATTGCGGCCGGATTCCCGTTACAACCTGGACAATGCGTACGTAACCAACAACTATTCCACCAGCACGGATGTGTTCGTGGTCATGGTTGAAACCGAGACAGATGGCTGCATCAAGTACAACACGCTGGCGGCGGTCGACCTGTTCCAGTGGACCATTGAACAGGTACCCGGTGTACAAAGCAGCATTTCACTGGCAGACCGTTCCAAGTTCGTGATCAGTGCCTACAGTGAAGGCGACCTGAAGTGGAATGCGCTGAACCGCAACCAGTTTGTGCTGAACGGCACCATCAGCGGCATGAACCTGTCAGATGGCCTCTTCAGTTCCGACTGTTCATTCATGCCCATCATCGTGTTCCTGGAAGATCACAAGGCCGATACGTTGAAGCGCGTGGTTGCTGCTGCTGAAGACTTTATTGCAAAAACCGACACAGGTGATGCAACCTTCAAACTGGCAGCTGGTAATGCGGGTATTGAAGCTGCAACCAATGAAGTGGTAGACCGTGCACAGGTTGAAATGCTGGTGTGGGTGTATGCAATCGTGGCCTTCCTGGTGTGGGTTGCATTCCGGTC
>DASUDJ010000413.1:0-5728 GCA_036275635.1 Limnobacter sp.
GGTAGGCAGCCAGCACCGGCTGCAGCAGGAAAAGCAACATGCTGTAAATCAACAGCACCATGCGCCCGACCAGGTTCAAATCCTGTTACCTCGCATCAGCCGGGTGGCCGCTTCAAACACTTCACCCACTGCCGGCTCACGACCCACATCACCCAGGCTGATTGCATGGGGATTGAAGCGCGGAGCAAACCGCCAGGCGGGAGTGGCGAAAAACAAGGCCACCATGGGCAAATAATGGGCAGCCGCCAGGTGGGTAAGGCCCGTGTCAACACCGATCACCAGGCCGGCTTTCTCCAGCCTGGTGCGCAACTCTGCCAAGCCCATGTGGGGCAATACTTCCACACCGGAGATACCTGCAGCAATCTGGCTGGCCTGGGCCTGTTCGGCAGGGCTGCCCCAAGGCAGTTTCACCAGGTAACCCAGGTCGGAAAAGCGGTGAGCCAATTCCCGCCACTTGGGCACTGGCCACTTCTTCTCATCCCGTGCCGTGGCATGCAAAAACCAGATTTCAGAACCAGGGGCAACAACAGGCGGGCTCTTGCACGGCTGGTGACTGTAAAAGACGGGGCGGCCCAGCAAACGGTAACCCAGTAGACCCGCAGCCAACTCCCGAAGACGCTCCACTGCATGGGCTTCCGGATCCCATCCTGCCCGGCGTTGATAAAACAGGCAGGCCAGACTCTCTTTCGCATATCCGAAGCCAGGGCCGAAACGCGGCCCGCGGGCAGCACAGGCCAGTAAAGCACTTTTCAAGAGACCCTGCAGGTCAATCACCGCATGGTACTCCCTGTCCTGCAAGCTTGCCTTCAATTGCTTCCACTGGCGCCAGGTGTAGGCAAGGCCCTGCTTGCGCCATTTGCGCAAGTTGACTGGCACCAACTGGTTGACCGTTGAACTGCCCCGCACCAGGTCAGCAAAGGGCTCCTCCACCATCCAGTCGATGGTCCAGTCCGGGTGGTGGGCATGAATGTCGTTCAAAACCGGCAGGGCGTGTATCACATCGCCCATGGAAGTGGTCTTAACAATTAAGATACGCTTCATCTAGCGTGAAATTTGGTCGCAACCGCACCATTGTAAGCAGAAGCAGGCCAGCACACTGATTTCACCGAACCAAGGACCAATAAATTTGAACAAGGCCACCAAGAATCCAATTGCCCTGTCGGCAGTCCTGATCACCCTGAATGCCGGTCGGCAACTGGATGCTGCCCTGCAAAGCCTTCAGTTCTGCAAGGACATTGTGGTCGTGGATTCCAACAGCAGCGACAACACGGCCGAGATTGCTAGGCGCCATGGTGCGCGCTTCATTCACCAGGACTGGCTGGGGTTTGGTCCTCAAAAGCAGTTTGCCGTGAAGCAGGCCACATTTGACTGGGTGCTGTGCCTGGATGCGGACGAGCGGGTCAGCCCGGAACTGGAAAACAGCATTCGCTCGGTGATGCAACAGGCTGAACAGGGCTTGCTACCTGCTGATGTGGCAGGCTTTGATATGCCTCGCTGCAATTTTTTCCTGGGCAGATACCTGCGCCATGGCGAAGGCTACCCCGATTACTCGCGCAGACTGTTTGACCGCAGAAAGGCGGATTGGACGGCGGATGCCGTGCATGAAAAGGTGCAGGGTCACCTCACCAATGCACATTTTGACAAGCTGACTGGCGACCTTCTGCACGAGTCAGCGGAAACCCTGGAAACTTACCTTCAGAAACAGAACCGCTACACCAGCATACAGGCCGCAGACCTGGCTGCAAGGGGCAAATGGCCAGGTTTCGGGAAACTGGTGTTGTCACCACTGGTGAGGTTCATCAAGTTCTACCTGCTGCGGCGGGGTTTTCTGGATGGCTGGCCGGGCCTGGTACATATTTCAATTGGCTGTTTCAACAGTTTCATGAAATATGCAAAAGCCCGAGAACTGATGCAAAAGAAAAAAACAAGCTGAATTTCAGGGGCCCGAGAGGCATTTTTGCTCTCCGGCCCCTCGCCTGGACAAGGATCAATGACCCAGGATTTTCGACAGGAAAACCTGTGCCCGCTCGGAACGTGGTGTACCGAAGAAGTCTTCCTTGGTGCAGTCTTCAACGATCTTGCCCTGGTCCATGAAAATCACCCTGTCAGCCACCTTGCGTGCAAAGCCCATTTCATGGGTCACACACATCATGGTCATGCCTTCCTGGGCCAGTTCAACCATCACGTCCAGCACCTCGTTCACCATTTCCGGGTCGAGTGCTGAAGTGGGCTCATCAAACAACATGCAGATGGGGTCCATGGACAGGGCCCGTGCGATGGCCACCCGTTGCTGCTGACCACCTGACAACTGCCCGGGGAACTTGGCAGCCTGAGCCTTCAGGCCCACACGCTCAAGCAGCCCCAGACCCTTTGCTGTGGCCTCTTCCTTGGAGCGACCGAGCACCCTGGTCTGCGCAAGGGTGAGGTTTTCCGTAATCGTGAGATGGGGAAACAACTCGAAGTTCTGGAACACCATGCCCACGCGGGAGCGCAGTTTTGGCAGGTCAGTGCCCTTGGCCCCCACGGAAACTCCGTCCACCGTGATGGTGCCCTCCTGGAAGGGTTCCAGCATGTTTACAGTCTTGATCAGAGTTGATTTGCCTGAACCAGACGGCCCGCACACCACCACCACCTCGCCTTTCTTGACCGAGGTCGTGCAGTTGGTGAGCACCTGAAAGTTTCCGTACCACTTGCTTACCTTGTTGATTTCAATCACAGCGCTCTCCTGCTATCGAATGATTTGAGTTTTTCTTTGAAGTGCCTTCACCAGCATGGACAGGCTGAAACAGATGGCCAGGTAGACCACCGCAACAAAGCTGTACATTTCCACCAGGGAACTGTCCCGCTGCGCAATTTTTGATGCGGCCCCCAGGAAGTCGGTGACTGACAGCACATAGACCAGGGAGGTGTCCTGGAACAGGATGATGGTCTGGGTCAACAGCACCGGCAACATGTTGCGGAATGCCTGTGGCAACACGATCAGCCACATGGACTGGCGGTAGTTCAGGCCAAGCGCCTGAGCAGCAGCCACCTGCCCTTTCGGAATGCTCTGGATGCCAGCCCGCATGATTTCGCAGAAGAAGGCAGCCTCGAACATGATGAAGGTGATGTAAGCAGAACGGTCAGGCCCCACCTGCGGCGGCCTTTCGTAACCCATGATGGATTGCAGGACGAAAGGCACCAGGAAATAGAACCAGAAGATCACCAGGATAAGTGGAATTGAACGCATCAGGTTCACATAACCCGCGGCAATCATGGCCAGTGGCTTGATGCTGGACAACCTGGCCAAGGCCAGCAGGGTGCCGAAAAAAATGCCACCCAGGCAGGCCACGATGGTCAGTTGGACCGTGTAACCCAGGCCCTGCATCAGGTACGGCAGGGAGGCGGTAATCGCTCCGAAGTCGAAACTGTTCATCATTTGCTCCCCGAGATGTAGCCGGGTACGGCTGTGCGGCGTTCAATCAGTGCCATGATGCGGTTCACGGTCATGGCCACGATCACGTAGAGCACGGTGGCGGCAATGTAGGCCTCGAAAAAGGCAAAGGTGACCTCTCCCATTTCCCGGGTCCGGAAAGTCAGCTCAGTCAGGCCGATCGTCAGTGCAACCGACGTGTTCTTGATCAGGTTCATGGCCTCGGATGTCATTGGTGGAACAATGATGCGGTAAGCCATCGGCAACAGGACAAACCGATAGGTCTGGGTTTCGGTCAGACCCAGTGCATAGCCAGCGGCACGCTGTCCACGGGACAGGGACAGAATGCCGGACTTCACCTGCTCCGCGACCCGAGAGGCGGTGAAAAGGCCCAGGCACACCACGGAGGCCAGGAACTGCACAAAGGTGGGATCCTGCTCGATTGACCAGGCCTTCAGACCTGGTATGAATTCCGGCAGTACGAAATACCACAGGAAGAACTGCACGATCAGGGGAATGTTGCGGAAAATTTCTACATAGGTGTTGCCCAGCAGAGCCAGCGGCTTGCTGGATGTGGTGCGCAGGACGCCCATCAGCGAACCCACGGTGAAGGCAATCACGCCCGCCACGGCGGCAGTGGCCAGCGTCCACAGCAGGCCGGAAAACAGCATTTCCCACCACACCACGGTTTCGCCTTCCACAATCGGCTGGAAAAACAGCAGCCAATTCAGGTCGTTATTCATTTTGGATACTCCCGAGTCAATTTATCTCGGCAATGGCACGTAAAAAGCCGGCTCGCGTTCTGGACGAAGAGCCGGCCGATGAGAGACTGGGGCAGCTTATTTCACGCCCTTGTCATTTGGATTGGCGAATGCTTCCTTCAGGAGGCTGGACATCGGGAATTTCAGGTTCACATTCTTGGGTGGAATCTCGCTCATGAACCACTTGTTGTAGAGCTTCTCCGCTTCACCAGACTTGATCATGCCGTTGATAGTGGCGTCCACCAGGCCCTTGAACTGGGGATCGTCCTTGCGCAGCATGATGCCATAGGGCTCGGTACGCAGGATTTCAGGCAGGAACATGTAGTCATCTGGATTCTTGCTGTTGGCAATCAGGCCTGCGATCAGGATGTCATCCATTACAAAGGCCTTTGCACGGTCGTTGGCCACCAGCAGGAAGCTTTCCGCATGGTCCTTGCCGTAGATTTCCTTGAAGTCGATGCTGGCACCTTTTTCATGCTGCTTGATCAACTGGACCGAGGTGGTTCCGGATGTGGTGGCGATCGGCTGGCCGTTCAGATCAGACAGGGACTTGATGCCGCTGTCTTTTTTGACCACCACCTTCACGCTGGTGATGAATGTGCTGTTGGCGAATGACACCTGCTCCTGGCGGGCTACGGAGTTGGTGGTGGAGCCACATTCCATGTCAATCGTGCCGTTCTGCAGCAGCGGAATGCGGTTCGCGGACGTGACAGGCTGCATCTGCACAGTCAGGTTGGGCAATTTCAACCGGGTTTTCACGGCTTCCACCACCTTGTTGCACATGTCCATATGGTAGCCAATCGGCTTCTGGTTGTTGTCCAGGTAAGAAAACGGTACTGAGGATTCGCGATGCCCAACAACAATGGTCTTGGTGTCGGAAATCTTTTTCAATGTACCTGTCAGTTCCTGGGCAACCACAGGTTGAACGGCGCTGGCGGTTACCAGGGCCATGGCTGTTGCAACTAAACCTCTTTTCATTTTTGCTCCTTGAATGAAAAAATAAGCACATTGAAATGTGCACACACCCTTTTATTTATGAATCAGGACTCTGACGGGTTAGATTTTTATTCTCCGGGGTTTGGTGAGAACTTCGGGCCTGAGAATTTCGCTCAACTGCTGTTCTGAAAGCAGGCCTTTTTCAAGCACCAGTTCAGAAACCTTTCTGCCTGTTTTCAAAGCAGTCTTCGCGATTTCAGACGCTTGATCATAGCCTATGTATGGGTTCAATGAAGTGGCCAGGCTGGCGGATTCTTCGACCCTTTGGCGCAAAAGTGACTCATTTGCGGTAATCCCTAATACGCAATTGCGGGTCAGGGTCTTGCAGGCGGCAGTCAGGTGGTAGATGCTTTTGAACAGACTCCAGGCGATGATGGGTTCAAATGCATTCAACTGCAGCTGCCCGGCTTCAGCGGCCATGGTCACCGTCACGTCATTGCCGATGACTTCGAATGCAACCTGGTTCACTACTTCGGGAATGACCGGGTTGACTTTGCCGGGCATGATGGAAGAGCCAGCGGCTCGCGGTGGCAGATTGATTTCGTTCAGACCCGCCTGC
>DASUDJ010000414.1:0-2147 GCA_036275635.1 Limnobacter sp.
AAGTGTATTCCGCCAAGGTGCAGCCGCTCTACGAGCAGGCACGCAAGCGCTGAAAACCCCTGATTTGCAGTACCGCCTTGCCGGGCGGTACTGCATGACGAGTGACGCCTATGGCATAATCAAGGGCTATTCATTTCAGCAATTCCGCCTGAAGCAGGTCCTTGAAAATGGCAAAAACTCTTTACGACAAACTCTGGGAAAGTCATGTGGTGCGTACCGAAGCGGACGGCACCTCCCTCATCTACATCGACCGCCATTTGCTGCACGAGGTCACCAGCCCCCAGGCGTTTGAAGGTCTTGAACTGGCAGGCCGCAAACTGTGGCGCAACAGTGCCAACCTGGCCGTGGTAGACCACAACGTGCCCACCACTGACCGGTCCAAGGGCATTGCCGACCCTACATCACGCCTGCAGGTGGAAACCCTGGACAAGAATGCAAAGGCCCATGGCCTGACCTACTTCGACATCAGGGATTTGCGGCAGGGCATCGTGCACGTGATCGGCCCAGAGCAGGGCGCCACGCTGCCTGGCATGACCGTGGTATGCGGTGATTCCCACACCAGCACCCATGGGGCAATCGGTGCGCTGGCCTTCGGTATTGGCACATCCGAGGTTGAGCATGTGATGGCCACCCAGTGCCTGCTGATGAAAAAGGCGAAGAACATGCTGGTGCGTGTTGAGGGCGACCTGGCCCCCGGTGTTTCAGCCAAGGATGTCATCCTGGCCATCATCGGCAAGATCGGTACAGCCGGCGGCACCGGTTATGCAATTGAATTCGCAGGTTCCGCCATCCGCAGCCTGTCGGTTGAAGGCCGCATGACCCTGTGCAACATGGCCATTGAAGGCGGTGCACGTTCCGGCATGGTGGCCGTGGATGAAAAAACAATTGAATATGTAAAAGGCCGCCCGTTCAGCCCGAAAGGCGACATGTGGGACCAGGCTGTGGCTTACTGGAACACTCTGCATTCCGATGAAGGCGCTCAGTTTGATGCCGTGGTTGACCTGAAGGCGGAAGATATTGCGCCGCAGGTCAGCTGGGGTACCTCACCAGAAATGGTGACTGATGTGAACGGCATTGTGCCGGACCCAGCCCTTGAAGCCGACCCTGTGCGTCGCCAGGGCTATGAACGCGCCTTGCAGTACATGGGATTGAAACCCCTGCAGAAAATCGAAGACATTGCAGTAGACACCGTGTTCATCGGCTCCTGTACCAATTCCCGGATTGAAGACCTGCGGGATGCGGCTGCGGTGGTGAAGGGCCGCAGGAAGGCTGATTCCGTGAAGCTGGCCCTTGTTGTACCCGGTTCAGGCCTTGTGAAAGTGCAGGCCGAGAAAGAAGGATTGGACAAGGTATTCCTGGATGCCGGATTTGAATGGCGTGAACCGGGTTGTTCCATGTGCCTGGCCATGAATGCCGACCGGCTGGGCAATGGCGAGCGTTGCGCCTCCACCAGCAACCGCAACTTCGAAGGCAGACAGGGGGCGGGTGGCCGTACCCACCTGGTCAGCCCTGCCATGGCGGCTGCAGCTGCAATTGCCGGTCATTTCACTGATTTCCGCAAGCTTTGAATCAAGGAGCCCATGTCATGAAACTTGTTTCCATATTTCTCCTGGCTTTCTCGGCAATTGGCCTGTCAGCCTGCAACACCATCGAGGGAATTGGCAAGGACATCAAGGCAGGCGGTGCAGCGATTGAGCGCACTGCGGACCAGAACAAGAAGTAACAGGGCAGGGTGAATAACCCGGCTCGGCAGGCAGGAAATGTTGTTTTCCGAAAAGGGCACATTTCGCCCCCGCCTGCGGCACAGAATCAACTATTGACCATTTACGGATCAGGCATGGACAAATTTGTAACCCACACCGGCATTGCAGTTGCATTGAACCGCGCCAATGTGGACACCGACGCAATCATTCCGAAGCAGTTTCTGAAAAGCATCAAGCGAACCGGCTTCGGCGAGCACCTGTTCGATGGCTGGCGTTACCTGGACGAGGGCGAGCCGGGCATGGACTGCACCAAACGCCCCTTGAATCCCGAGTTTGAATTGAACAGGCCTGAATTCCAGGGTGGCACCGTACTGGTGGCTGGTCCGAATTTCGGCTGTGGTTCCTCACGTGAGCATGCCCCCTGGGCCTTGCAGCAGTATGGTT
>DASUDJ010000415.1:0-5045 GCA_036275635.1 Limnobacter sp.
CCGGAATGCAAGCCGATGCCCGTGGCGCTCAACACTTGTTTAAGGGTTCTTTGCTTCACTTCTTGTTCCTTGAATCGTCATCGAAGTGTAACTACTCCTCAAACCCAACCCAAGATTTTTCGTGGAACACAGATTCAAACAAGGCTGAAAACAGGGTAAAAGTGTGGCAAAACTGCACAGATCACCCTGCTTTCAGATTCAACTTCAGATCTGGGACAACAGCTTCTCGGCAGTGCTGTTCTCGAAAGCACCGGCTGGATCAAGGTTCAACTGCTTGATAACGCCGTCCTGTACCAACATGGAATACCGCTGTGAGCGAATACCCAGGCCACGGGCTGTCAGGTCCAGCTCCATACCGACTTTCCTTGTGAACTCGGCAGAACCGTCAGCCATCATGCGCACCTTGCCTTCGGCACCCATGGACTTGCCCCAGGCACCCATCACGAAAGCATCATTCACAGAAATACACCAGATTTCATCCACACCCTTGGCCTTCAGGGCATCAGCATGTTCAATAAAGCCAGGCACATGCTTGGCGGAACAGGTGGGGGTGTAGGCGCCAGGCAGGGCCAGGATCGCAATTGTTTTGCCTGCGGCAGCCTTCTGGGAATCGAATGCATTCGGACCCAGGCTGCAGCCATCTGTTTCTTCGTGGAAAAACTCGAACAAGGTTGCGCTGGGCAGCTTGTCGCCAATTTGAATAGTCATTTTACTTCTCCCAAAACTTATAAGGTACACCACACAGGCGACGGAAAGACCTGCTGCGCATTCACAGTCTTCGGCAAAACCGTGAACGAATACCGCAGCAGGCTTCCGGCGTCGATAGGAGTCCAGCCTTCAAACGGTTGACAACACCGCGTCAAGGCCGGTTGGCCTGTGTGGGCATTCCTTTACTGCATTGCTCAGTCAGCCTGGCGACGCAGGAAGGCCGGAATGTCAAACCGATCCATGCCGCTGTCCTGCAAGGCCTGCACGCGTGACGCTGCATTGTCCCGCGGATTGCGGAATACTGCAGGCACGTTCAGGTCCATGCTGCCGCCCTGCCCACCGACTGCATCGAAAGTGCCTGTGCGCGCGGCTGGCTGATATTGCTCAGCCTGGACAAGAGTTGGCTTGGCTACCTTGCGGCCAAGACCAGTGGCAACTACAGTCACGCGCAGGTCATCACCCATGGTTTCATCATAGGCGGTGCCGAAAATCACGGTGGCATCTTCTGCTGCGTAGGCGCGAATGATGTTCATCACCTCCTTGGTTTCCTTCAGCTTCAGGCTCTTGCTTGAAGTGATGTTCACCAGCACGCCGCGTGCACCGGACAAATCCACGCCTTCCAGCAAGGGAGAGGCAATTGCCTGTTCAGCTGCCTCGCGTGCACGGTCGGGACCATTGGCAGTGGCTGTGCCCATCATGGCCTTGCCTACTTCGGACATGATTGTTTTCACGTCTTCGAAGTCGACGTTCACATTGCCTTCCACATTGATGATTTCTGCAATGCCGGCACAGGCGTTGTGCAGAACATCATCTGCAGCAATGAAGCAATCTTCCTGTGTGGCGTCGTCACCCACCACTTCCAGCAACTTTTCATTCAGCACGATGATCAGTGAGTTCACTTTGCTGGCCAGCTTCTCCAGGCCTTCTTCTGCAGCCTTGCAGCGCTTGGTGCCTTCAAACTCAAAAGGCTTGGTAACCACTGCAACAGTCAGGATGCCGAGTTCCTGGGCCACTTCCGCCACCACTGGGGCAGCGCCTGTGCCTGTACCACCGCCCATACCCGCTGTGATGAACACCATGTGGGCACCACGCAGTGCATCACGGATGCGGTCACGGTCTTCCTCTGCAGCCTGGCGGCCTGCTTCAGGTTTTGCGCCAGCACCGAGGCCGGTCTTTCCCAGCTGGATCAGCACATTGGCCTTGGTTTTCGCCAGGGCCTGTGCATCCGTGTTGGCGCAAATGAATTCAACATTCTGCACACCCTGCGAAATCATGTGGGCCACTGCATTGCCGCCTGCACCGCCTACTCCAACTACCTTGATGACAGTCCCCTGGGTTTCTGTCTCGAGAATTTCAAATGACATCGTATTTGCCTCCTATCTAGCAAAAATTGACATGGCCGAAAAAAATCAAAAAAACCGAATTTAAAAATTACCCAAAAACCACTCTTTCATTTTCTGGAAAGTCTGTTTCATGCCACCCCCCTGGGATGCCACTCGGCGACCCCGGAGGTGCTGTGCACGGGCCTCGTGCAACAAGCCCATGGCTGTGGCGAACCGCGGGGTTCGCACCATGTCGGCCAAACCACCTGCGTACTCAGGTACGCCGATTCGCACGGGCTTCATGAAAATGTCTTCGCCCAGCTCTGCAATGCCGGGCATCAAGCTGGTGCCGCCAGTCAGTACCACGCCGGAGGAGAGCAACTCCTCGTAACCGGATTCCCGCAATACCTGCTGCACCATCAGGAACAACTCCTCAAGCCGCGGTTCGATGACAGCAGCCAGGGCCTGTTTTGACAGGGTACGTGGGTCACGTTCGCCTATTCCTGGTACATCGATCTTGGCATGGGGGTCAGCCAGCACCTGCTTGGCCACTCCATGGCGCAACTTGATTTCCTCCGCATCGGGTGTGGGCGTGCGCAGGGCCATGGCAATGTCATTCGTAATCTGGTCACCGGCGATCGGTATGACCGCTGTGTGACGAATTGCACCGCCGGTGAACACCGCAATGTCGGTTGTGCCACCACCGATGTCGATCAGTGCAACGCCCAATTCTTTTTCATCTTCTGTCAGCACGGCCATGCTGGACGCCAGGGGCTGCAGCATCAGGTCCTGCACTTCAAGGCCACAACGACGAACGCATTTCACGATGTTCTGCGCGGCAGACACTGCACCAGTCACGATGTGCACCCGGGTTTCAAGGCGCACACCACTCATTCCCAATGGCTCTCGAACATCCTCCTGGCCATCCACGATGAACTCCTGTGGCAGCACATGCAGAATCTGCTGATCAGTGGGAATGTTCACCGCCTTGGCTGTCTCAATCACCCGCGCCACATCGGCCTGGGTCACTTCCCTTTCCTTGATGGCCACCATGCCGGAGGAATTGAAACTGCGAATGTGACTGCCCGCAATGCCGGTGAGTACTGTGCGGATCTTGCAGTCAGCCATCAGTTCGGCCTCTTCAAGCGCCTGCTGTATGGACTGGACAGTGGATTCGATATTCACCACCACGCCTTTCTTCAGTCCGCGCGATTCATGTTGCGCCACACCGATGACTTCAAAGCGTCCGTCCGGCAGCAACTCTGCAACCATGGCCACCACTTTTGCGGTGCCAATGTCCAGCCCAACTATCAAATCTTTTGGCTCTTTGTTCATGTTGCCCAGTTTCAACTTTTTCAAATTCAGTTCAATTTCACGCCTGAAGCGCTGGCCGGCTTTGATGCCGCCAGGCGTTCACCCTTTACTGCCACACCCCTTGGATAGCGCAGGTCGATTCTTTCCACTACAGCCATCACCTGGCTTTGTATTTTTGGATAAACCTCCAGGAGTCGATCCATTTTCTGTTCAATACTGAAGTTCTCCTGGGCACGGCCCAACTCGATGGTGATGCCCGTGTCAGTCTCGATTGACCAGGCATACCGGTCAGACAACACCACCCTGGAAGGCCACATGCCGAGCGTTTTCAAGCGTTCAATACTGGCCAGGTACATTTTTGAAACCAGCAGCTCGCTTCCGGCGGGTCCATTCAGCATCGCCAACTGCTGGTCTTCTGCCACTTCGGCCAGGTTGGCGGAAAACACTTCGCCGTAAGTGTTCACCAGCCGGGTTTCACCCCACAGCGCCAAGGGCGTGTGCCCCTGTATCTGGATACGCAAACCACTGGGCCAGGTGCGCTGCACCACGGCCTTGCGCACCCAGGGCTGGGCCTCCACCTGCTCACGGATCTGCTGCAGGTTGGCGGAGAAAAAACTGCCCCGGACCTTTGGCAACACATTCGCCTTGAAGCCAATCAGGTTGACCCGCTCAACATCGCCCACCAGCTCCACCCGTTTCAACTCGAACACAGGGCGCTGGATGATCCACTGGATGAGGGCATAGCCCAGCAGCACCAGGGCCAGGGCGGAAATCAACCCGGCGATGATGCTCATCAGTTTCTGATCATTCCAGACGGCGCCCAGCATTCAGCGGCTACCTCCAAGGTTCAGGCCTGATGCCTTCAATGTCGCACTGGCTGCAATCCGCATCACCAGTTCGTCGTATTCCACACCGTTTGCACGTGCGCTCATGGGAACCAGGGAATGGTCGGTCATGCCGGGCGAGGTATTCATCTCCAGCAGCCAAGGCTTGCCCTGCACATCCACCAGCACATCAGCCCGGCCCCAGCCGGCGCAACCCAGCACCTGGTAGGCCTTTACACAGAGGGCCTGTACTTCGGCTTCAAATGCAGTATCAAGTCCGCTTGGGCAGAAGTAGCGGGTTTCATTGCCGATGTACTTGTTGTGGTAGTCGTAGTTGCCTTCCGGTGCCTGGATGCGGATCACTGGAAGTGCATGCGCGCCCGAACCTTCTCCCATCAACGGCACGGTCAGCTCCATGCCACTGATGAACTTCTCTGCCAGCACATTGGGGTCGTAACGGTAGGCCTGTTCAAATGCCGCCTGCAGCTGGTCTGCAGTTTTCACCTTGGTCAGACCCAAGGTTGAACCTTCCTGCGCGGGCTTCACGATCAGTGGCAAACCCAGCCTCTGCACCACCTCATCAACAGAGAAACCTGGCTCCAGGCGGATGTAATCAGGCGTGGGCAAGCCCTGGCTGATCCAGGCTGCCTTGGTCAGGATCTTGTCCATGGCCAGTGCGGACGCTGTCACTCCACTTCCGGTGTAGGGAATGTTCAGCCATTCCAGCACGCCCTGGATGGTGCCATCTTCCCCAAAACGTCCATGAAGGGAAATGACAGCCCGGTCAAAACCACCCTGAGCCAGTTCAACCATGGTTCGTTCCGCAGGATCGAATCCATGCGCATCAACCCCGTTGCGTTGCAATGCGGCCAGGACC
>DASUDJ010000416.1:0-3603 GCA_036275635.1 Limnobacter sp.
GCCAGGCATTGGTGCCCAGGGCGGTGATTTGCAAAACACTGTGAAAAATGGCCTATGCAGCCAGGGCTGGGGGTTGCTGATCAACTCCTCCCGCGCAATCCTGTATGCAGGCAGCAAGGCAGACTTTGCACAGGCTGCCGCGCTGGAAGCCAGGAAGACGCGTGACGCCATACAAACAGCCAAAGCTGCTGCACTTTCAGGCTAAAATCAAGAGCACAAACAAATTCAGGTACGGGTAAAAAGAGCCACACTGGCCGGCCTGCACCGGGGAGACAAGGATGAAAATACTTCTGGCCGAGGACGACAGCCTGTTGTCTGAAGGCTTGTCGCAATCTTTGCGGCAGGCCGGCTATGCCGTTGACTGCATGTTCAAGGGCAGTGATGCCGACACGGCACTGACCACCATGAATTACGACATCCTGATCCTCGACCTGGGCTTGCCGAAAATGAGCGGGCTTGAAGTGCTGCGCCGTTTGCGGGCCCGCAACAACAAGATGCCCGTGCTCATCCTGACTGCTGCCGACAGTGTTGAACAAAGGGTGCAAGGCCTGGATGCCGGTGCTGACGACTACATGGCCAAGCCCTTTGACCTGAAGGAACTCGAGGCCCGGGTGCGAGCCCTGGCCCGACGGGGTACCGGCGGTGGCGCCAGCGTGTGGAAGCACGGGCCGCTGACTTTTGACCAGGTGGGTCGCATTGCCTACATCAATGAAGACATGCTGGACCTGTCTGCACGGGAGGTCGGCCTGCTGGAAGTGCTGCTGCAACGGGTAGGCCGACTGGTCAGCAAGGAACAGTTTGTGGACCACCTGTGCGAATGGGGTGAAGAGGTCAGCAACAATGCAATCGAGGTTTACATTCACCGCCTGCGCAAAAAAATCGAAGTCAATGGCATACGGATTGCCACCGTGCGCGGCCTGGGTTACTGCCTGGAAAAATACGTTGAAAAGGAAACCGCGCCCAATGCATGAGGCGGGCTGCTGATTGGCCTGGTACAAGCGAAATCCGCTGGCGTCCGGCCAGCAGCAGCGCAGGTCGCTGTTCGGGGAAATCCTGGACTGGATGCTGGCCCCCCTGCTGATTCTCTGGCCCATGAGCATCGGCGTCACCTACCTGGTGGCCAAGTCGATTGCAAACGACCCCTTTGATCACATCCTGGATGACAAGATCACCGCCCTGGCGCAAGAGGTTGCCGCCCAGTCACCGAGTGGCAAATTCAGTTTTCCCGAAGAAGCCATGGAAATACTGCTGGCCGATGGCACTGACCAGTTCAGGCTGCAGATCGTCGGAAAAAATGGTGAATTCCTTCTGGGTGATGAAAAAACCCTGCCAATTCCTACCCGTGAAGCGCGCCAGATTGGCGTGGTGAATTTCCGTGACCTGGTGGTGAACGGAGAAGACTTTCGGGCTGGGCACCTGTGGATTGAACTGCCCACTGTTGGTGAAAACCGCTTCATGCTGATCCAGATCGCAGAAACCCTGGGCAAGCGGGAAAGCCTGGCCAATGAAATCATCAAGGGCGTGATCCTGCCGCAATTCGTGATCCTGCCGCTGGCGGTTCTCCTGGTGTGGTTTGGCCTGTCCCGCGGCATTGCCCCCCTGAACAGCCTGCTGGACATGGTGCGCAACCGCAAGCCAGACGACCTGAGCGCACTTCAGACAGAAGACACACCCGAAGAATTGCTGCCCGTGATCACCGCCCTGAATGAGCAGCTTGAAAGGCTTGAGCAAACCATCAACACCCAGAAGCGTTTTGTGGCGGATGCAGCCCACCAGCTCAAAACCCCGCTGGCTGGCCTGCGCATGCAGGTTGAACTGCTGAATGATGAAACAGATGAAGCGGCGCGCCTGCGAAGCCTGCGCCGCCTGAAAGTGGGCACGGAACGGTCCACGCGGCTGGTGAACCAACTGCTTGCGCTGGCCCGCACCGAGGCCCCCTCTGTGCTGCGTTTCGAAAGGCTGGACTTGACCCACATCGCCCGCATGGTGACCCGCGACTTCGTACCGGAAGCCATGAACAAGCGGATTGACCTGGGCGTGGAAGTGCCCGACCACCCGGTGTATGTGAATGGTCAAACCCTGATGCTGACCGAGATGCTGAAAAACCTGGTGGAGAATGCCCTGCGCTACACACCGGTGGAAGGTTGCGTGACTGTGCGGGTGGATGACAGCCCCCAGCGCGAAGCGATTGTGCTGGAGGTGGAAGATGACGGCCCCGGCATTCCGCTGGCAGAGCGCAACCTGGTGTTCGACCGCTTTTACCGGGTTTTGGGAACCAGCGAGGATGGTTCCGGCCTGGGCCTTGCGATTGTGCAGGAAACCGCCCACCAGCATGATGCCCATGTCAGCATTCATGACAACCCGAAATCCGTTCATGCTGACCGGCCAGGCACCGTGATGCGCGTCAGTTTCCCGCCCCGTCACCGGCAAATGGAAGATTGATTGCTTAGAATGGAAGGTCGATGTTTCAACAATTCAACTCATGAAAGCAAAAGGCAGTGAATGGCAGGCGCCTGAAGATGACAACCGCAAACTGGCCAACCTGTGCGGGCCGGTGGATGCCAACCTGCGGCAGATCGAAGCTGCGCTGGATGTAAAGATTTCCAGGCGCAACGGCACGCTGAATGTGACCGGCGACAAGGACAATGCCCGCCAGGCTTTCATCCTGATCAATCATTTCTTCGAGAAAAGCGACAGGCCGGTGACTGCGGATGACATCCAGCTGGCCCTGGTGGAACTGAAAAACACCAATACAGTGGCCAGCCCGAAAAAGGAGCCGAAAATCATCACCGGCGAAGAGGAGCCAATCAGCCTGCGGACCAAGAAGGGCGACCTTCAGCCGCGCACCGAGCGCCAGAAAGACTACCTGAAAGCGGTGCTTGAGCATGACCTGACTTTCGGCATTGGCCCGGCCGGTACCGGAAAAACCTACCTGGCAGTGGCTTGCGCAGTGGATGCACTGGAGCGCGACAGCGTAAAGCGCATCATCCTGACCCGCCCTGCCGTGGAAGCCGGTGAACGCCTGGGCTTTCTGCCGGGCGACCTGAACCAGAAGGTGGACCCCTACCTGCGGCCGCTGTATGACGCCCTGTATGACCTGGCGGGTTATGAACGTGTGCAGAAATGGTTCGAACGCAATGTGATCGAAATCGCCCCACTCGCTTACATGCGGGGCCGAACACTGAGCCATGCCTTTGTCATTCTTGATGAAGCCCAGAACACCACGCCAGAGCAGATGAAAATGTTCCTGACCCGCATTGGTTTTGGCAGCAAGGCCGTGATTACCGGTGATGTGACACAAATCGACCTGCCCCGCGGCCAGCAAAGCGGACTGGTTCAAACCCAGCAAGTGCTGCGCAATGTGAAGGGCATTGCCATGACCTACTTCACCAGCGCGGACGTGGTGCGCCACCCATTGGTGGCCCGTATTGTTGAAGCCTATGAGCGATACCACAACCCGGAGAGAACGGGATTGGCAGGAGATGGCAATGGGGAGTAAAAGCGGGGTGGCCTTGAAGTCGGCAAGTGGAGTGAATTCCGAGAACATGGCGATCAATGTGACAGTGCAATGGGCCGTGGACTGCAACAACACGCCCTTTCAGG
>DASUDJ010000417.1:0-3147 GCA_036275635.1 Limnobacter sp.
GCAGTCAGCGATCCGGGCATCAAGCAGAAGGCGGCTGCAAAAACCGCCCGCATACCCATCAAGATTGTGCCGGTGGAGCAGCTGAAAAAGCCCAGCTGGATTCGTGTGAAGGCCGGTTCTCCCTCCACCCGTTTTTATGAAATCAAGGAAATACTGCGGGAGCACAAGCTGCACACGGTGTGTGAGGAAGCCTCCTGCCCCAACATCGGTGAATGTTTTGGCAAAGGCACCGCCACATTCATGATCATGGGCGACAAGTGCACCCGCCGCTGCCCATTCTGTGATGTGGGCCATGGTCGCCCCGACCCGCTGGATGAAAACGAACCCCTGAACCTGGCCAAGACAATTGCTGCACTTCGCCTCAACTACGTGGTGATTACCTCTGTTGACCGCGACGACCTGCGGGATGGTGGTGCCGGGCATTTCGTGGCCTGCATTGAAAAAACCCGGGAATTGTCCCCGAATACAAAAATCGAAATCCTGGTGCCTGATTTCCGCGGCCGACTGGACCGTGCACTGGGCATTCTGAATGCAGCTCCTCCCGATGTGATGAACCACAACCTGGAGACCACCGAGCGCCTGTACAAGGAGGCCCGCCCGGGTTCGGACTACAAGCATTCCTTGAAGCTGCTGCAGGAATTCAAGAAAGCCCATCCGGACACACCCACCAAGAGCGGCATCATGGTGGGCTTGGGCGAAACCGATGAAGAAATACTGCAGGTGATGCGTGACATGCGCGAGCACCAGGTCGACATGATCACGATTGGCCAGTACCTGGCCCCTTCAGGCCACCACTTGCCAGTGCGTCGCTATGTGCACCCTGATGTATTCAAGATGTTCGAGGAAAAGGCGTATGAAATGGGTTTCACCCATGCGGCCGTGGGGGCCATGGTGCGCAGCTCATACCATGCAGATGAACAGGCAAAAAATCTTGTCTAGATGGGTTCTGGCTTCGAGGGCAGTTGGCTCTCTAGGCTCTTGATGAACCTGATGTCCGCCTTGACCCTCTTGATGTGTCGCACAAAAGCCAGCCTCGCCAGGGTTCCGAAACAGATCGAGCCCCAGACCGCATAAGCGAACACCAGCATCAGGCAGGGAAAAAGCTGCTCAAGACTGACAATGTTCAGCACATTGCAAAGCGTGTGGATGGAGTCCAGAAATACGATGGTGCAAAAACCGATGATGATGGACACGACGCCCTGCTTGGTTTGCCGCGCCCAGAACAGGCGGCTCTCAAGGGCTTCCAGTTTCGCTTTGTTTGTCGGCTTGTAAGTCACGATGGATACTGCAATGGTGTTGAACCTGAATTGTGCAGTGGCCTTTGACTTGTGGCTATTGTAAAAAAGCGGTAGGGGAGTCGCAAGAGCTACCGCATTTTTGTAAAAAATTGATAAATATTTCTTTGTTTAGAATGAAACACTTAGGAGTGTTAACTGGGTTTTTTATTTAAATTTAACAGTCTGAAGCTGTTTTCTCAAAGCTCCCGTTTGTCTGCACATTCGCCCAGACTGGCGTCCAGTCGGCACCGAATCCGTTTCAGGATCTTCATCATTTCCGGCTCGTAAAAACCTTCTGCAGTCATCTGTATCCGGGACTCCCGCATCAGCACGTCATACTTCGCACGGTCGCCTGCGGGTATATCCAGCCACGTGCTCGCTGGCACGCCTTTTTCGGAAGTGTCCACCAGGGCAATGGCCCGGTCGAACTGCTTTTGAATCCACTCCCGTGATTTCTGGCCGAAACCTTCCGGAAATTTTTCTTTCTTGATCAGGATGTTTGCAGTCAGTTGCACCAGTGGAAAGCGATAGATGCCACCCTTGTCGCCAATCCCCTTGTAGAGTTCCAGAGGTTGGTAGGCGATTGCAGGCGCAGCAATGATATCCACCTGCCCATTGTTGAACTTGGTGCCGAAGTTGATGACTTCGCTGGCCACAGGCTGGGCACCCAACTGCTGCACCATTTTTGCCTGCGACTTGTCATAGTCCAGTACGGCGATTTTCTTGCCAGCTGCCTTTTCGACTGAGTTGATGCTGCGGTCATTGACCATCACATAGGCAGCGCCAATTGGCAGGATGCCCGCAACTTCGAACAAGCCCGATGTCATCTTGTCAGCCAGTTTCGGGCTGCTCATCAGATCAATCACCGTGCGCAGATGCTTGTAGGTGGGCACAGCACCCACCGCATCAATACTGCCCACGAACTTGTTGAACTGCCTGCCGCGCAGGGCTGAAATTGCAGCCGCATCGCACTTGCCGGTCTTGAAGTCTTCCGCCACCAGTCGCTCATCCACATAGGCTTCCAACTCGATATTGGCACCCCAGGCCTTGGCTGCAACCGCATAATCCTTGGCCTGTGCAAAGGCCGGTCCGCTGCGGCCAGCGATATCAAAAATACACATCTTTGTGGTGGCTGCATGCGCAGTGGCAGGCAATGAAAGGCATGTGGCAAGTGCCAGCAGGGAAGCGGTAATCCTGGTGTTCATTTCGTCTCCTGTAATTTCTGGCTTTGCTTGTAATAATCTGCCAGTGTTTTCCTGATTCTACAGAAGAATTACTTCACTTCCTCGATTGCAAACCATGTGGCCGCAAGCCTGTCCCGGCAGCCCCCAAGCTGGCAGTTGCTGATACCTTCAAGTTGCCTTGCCATACCGGTAATCAGTCCAAAGCCATCCTGGATGCGAATTTCCAGGTGGCCATGGCTGCGGGGTTGCTCGGTAACCGTGACCAGGAACTGGTTTGTGCCGGGCGGCCCGGCGGCAAGAATTGGTTCATCCACGGGGGGCAGATGCAGATCCTGCCCGGCACGGATCATCACTTCAGGTGTGCGGGCATTCGGCAACAGGCGCACCAGTGACTGGTCAGAGGACAGCACATGAACCACCACATAACCATCCCAGGGTGACCGCAACCAGAAGCTCAGTAAATCCTCGCCCACCTTCAGCACGTTTTTTTCCATGCTGACCTGCAGTTCTCCGTCAGCCAGTTTCAAGGTTTCCTGGAACACGGGATTGATGACCCCAGGCTCCGATTCTGGCGTCGGGACTTTCGCATCGGTTTGAAGCGAGGCGGGAGGGGAATTCGTTAGCCATGGCGAACCGGTAAAAGCAAGCAGAGAGACTGCAATCCCGAAAAACACGGCCAAGGGCAA
>DASUDJ010000418.1:0-2662 GCA_036275635.1 Limnobacter sp.
TGCTGCAAGGGGCGATTCAGTGCGGGTTTCAGCGAATACCACACCACGATCCCACTGCCTGCCGCCATCAGGAGCAGCATGCTGCTGATCAGCAGCAGTTCCCTGCGGGTCTCGCGCCGCTCCTTTTCCGCTTTGGTCTCGGCCAGTTGCTGACGAAGGCGCTGCAGCTCGATGTTGCCAAGCGGCTCTGCCTTTTCAAGCGCACGGTGCAAATCATCCACCAGTTCGGAGGCAGATGAATACTCGGTTTCCACATCCTTGCGGCCCATGCTGAACACCACCAGCACACAGGCAACAGCCCACAAGCCCAGCCAGGTCAGCAGGCGACGGATCAGCAATTCGCTCAAGCGCATGGTCTGATTGCCTGTTTTGAATGTCATGAATGTGCACCAGAAATCATTTGCATAAAAGTCCAAACACCCATTTCGGGAAAACTTCCCTGTCCAGCTTGTGCAGAATAAACCAAGATGTGATGAAAACAAGCCGTGCATTGGCCTGGCCTTTCTCCTGGGCGCGCAGAGCAGGTCGAATGCGCGGCTTCATTCCAGAATATTCAAAGGCAGATTTCATCATGTTGGCGCGTGCGCATTTTCATTTTCCTGCAACCATTCTTGCAGCCTCCCTTTACACCCTGTTTGGTCCAGCGCAGGCTCAGCAACTGGAAGAGGTTGAAGTGATTTCAACCACACCACTACCCGGTGCGGCATTGTCAATTGAGAAGGCGCCATTCAGCGTAAAGAAGGCCGAAGGACTGCAGGACAATGCAGACCGCGACTCATTGGGTCAAAGCCTGTTTCGCGGTGTCAGCGGCGTGCAGGTTACAGACAACCAGGGCAACCCATACCAGGCAGATGTCACCTACCGGGGGTTTTCTGTCACGCCACTGCTGGGTACTCCACCTGGCCTGTCAGTCTATGTGGATGGCGTGCGTCAGAATGAAACCTTCGGCGATGTGGTGCGATTTGATGCCATACCTCAATCGGCCCTGAAGGAATTGACGGTCTTGCCCGGCACCATGCCGCAGTTTGGTCTGAACTCCCTGGGTGGCGCAGTGGTGATGCAGACCAAGAGTGGGCGGGATTTCCAGGGTACCCAGCTGGACGCAGAACTGGGCAGCTTCGGAAGGCAGCGGCTTGGCGTTCAGAAAGGTTGGCTGGATGAAGCCACACAGCGTGATTTCTATTTCAACCTGAACTCATTCAAGGAAGACGGTTGGCGCGTCATGTCGCCCAGTTCAATCACCCAGCTGTTCGGCAAAATGGGAATTGCCGCGGGCGACACCCTCACCAATGTCAGCCTGTCTCTGTATGAATCCGATCTGAACGGCAATGGCGTGGTGCCGCGCAGTTTGTATGAACAGGACCGCAAGCAGTCCTACACCTACTTCGACAACACTCAGAACACGGGTGGCCAGTTGGCCGTGGATTTCACCCGATACCTGAAAAGCGGCGCAGAGATTTCGGCAAATGCCTACTACCGCACATCACGCTCGAAAACATTCAATGGTGACGGCAATGAAAATGAAGATTTCCGGTACGGAGTGGGCGAGTTTGAGCCATCCAGGGCTGACATCGAGGCAGCGCTGGGCCCGGGAAGCTACAACACCACCTGTAGCGCCCCAGCCAGCATGCCTTACCTGCCCGGTACGGTGACCTTTGATGAAGACGACCCGGCAGCCATCCCCCTGGATACGGCAGACTGCCCGGGCGCAAACAATCGCGGTCTGTTGAACCAGCAGGCGCTGGGCCTTGGATTGCAGTATTCCTTCGCACCGATTGGGGCTCACAGGTTGTTGCTGGGCAGCCAGGTTGAAATCGGCAAGTCCGACTTCCGACGCAGTTATGCACTGGGCGTATTCAATGCCGACAGGACGGTGCGTGAGCTGTATGCACCCATCGAGCAGGTGAATGTGGAGGCCAACAACCGACAACTGGGCATTTACATGCAGGACACCTGGAGCCTGAATGAAAAAACCACCCTGTTGCTGGGTGGCCGGTACAATCATGCGTCGGTGAAAACAGTGGACCGACTCAGCCCCGTGCTGATCAATGAAGAGGGTGAAGCGGGTCCGGGACTGAACAATGACTACACCTACAAGCGCTTCAATCCCTCGGCTGGTGTTTCCTATCTGTCTGCACCGAACACCACCTGGTATGCCAGTGCAGGCACCAGCAACAGGGTGCCCACACCGGTCGAACTGGCCTGTTCCGATCCGGAATTTCCCTGCCTGTTGCCCAACGCCATGGCGGCTGACCCGTTCCTGGAGCAGGTAATCACCACCACGGTTGAAGGCGGCTACCGCACCCGCTGGACCAGCAGCGGGAATGAATACGGATTTTCATTCAACATGTTCAGGGCCAACAACAAGAATGACATCCTGTTCGTGACCGATGGAGCAGGCTCGGGCGGATTTTTCCAGAACTACGGCAGAACAAGAAGGCAGGGCGTTGAACTCGACTTCGACCTGGAAACCAGGTCATGGAATTTCGGTGCGAGTTACCAGTACCTGGATGCCACCTTCCAGAGCCCAGCCCGCCTTTCAAGTGAAGGCAACAGCACGGCAGTGGATATAGACGGTAACCCGGCAGTGGAAGATGCATTCATTGAAGTGCGCAAGGGCAACAGGATACCCGGCCTGGCAGCACACAATCTGAAGCTTTCA
>DASUDJ010000419.1:0-5645 GCA_036275635.1 Limnobacter sp.
GCTCGATAACCGCACTGGTGTAGCGCTCATCCACCCGTGCGCAGGGCAGGGAAAAGCGCCCCTCCAACTGGCGTGCGAAACGTTCACACCGGGCGGTCAGTTCACTGTCGGCCCCGTCAGGCTGACGGGGTACACCCACCACCAGCCCCTCGGGTTGCCACTCCTTGATCAGGCTTTCGATTTTCTGGAAACGCTGCTCATCATTCTGGGCTTCTACAACTGCCACGCCAGTCGCAGTGCGGGTCAGGGAGTTTCCAAATGCCACGCCAATCCGTTTCAGACCGAAATCAAAAGCCAGGTATTGAGTGGGTTTGGGTGTCTGCATCGTGTGATTCGTCGCTCAGGCGTGCCCCGCCGCACCGCTCATCAGGGCTGGATCAATGCCCAGCATGGCATAGGCACTCGTGAAGCGGGCCTCCAATGGCAGGTCGAACAGGATTTCCCGGGTGGCCGCAACTGTCAGCCAGGCATTCTGGGCCAGCTCCTGTTCAAGTTGACCTTCGCCCCAACCGGCATAGCCCAGCGTGATCAACCAACGTTCAGGCGCATTCCCGCGTGCAACCGCCTCGAGAATATCGCGGGAGGTGGTCAAGGAAATTTCATCATTGACCTTCAGCGAGGAATTCCAGTCCAAGGGCGTGGTGTGAAGCACGAAACCGCGCTCTGGCGCAACTGGCCCACCCACCATCACCGGGAAGGAGTCTGGCAGCAGGCATTCCACGTCCAGGTCTATCTTTTCCAGCAGGCTGCGCAGATCAAGGTCGGTAGGCCGGTTGATGATCAGGCCCATTGCACCTCGACTGGAATGCTCGCATAGGTAAACCACCGTGCCCGCAAAACTGGGGTCCAGCATATTGGGCATGGCGATCAGCAACTGACCGGACAGGCTAAATTCAGCAGAGGTGGAAATTTCGGTCTGGCTCATGCCAAAATTGTAATGCCTTTTAACTGTGCAGAACCCGGTGGGCGTTCCTCTACCGGAGATAAAGCGCACGGTTCAACCCAAAACCAAGCTGTACCCATGCCTGCTTCACTTCTTGAAAACCATCCACTTTCCACACAGCCGCGCCCTGCCGTTTATTCCCGGGGCCTGATGTGGTTTCGCCGAGATCTGCGGGTTGATGACAATGCCGCCCTGTTTTACGCATTGAAGCACTGCAAGCAAGTGCATTGCGTATTCGTGTATGACAGGACCATTCTTGATGAATTGACCAACAAGGCAGACCGACGGGTTGAATTCATCTGGGAAAGCTGCATGGCCCTGAAGAAAAAGCTGCAGGGCTTCGGCGGCGACCTGCATATGCTGTATGCCCATTCCGAACAGGCCATTCCGGAACTGGCTTCAAAGCTGGGAGTGCAGGCGGTGTTCACCAACAAGGACTATGAACCCGCCGCCATTGCACGCGACATCACCGTGGGGAAGGAATTGCAGGCCAAAGGCATTGAACTGTTCCGGTTCAAGGACCAGGCAATCTTCGAAGAAGATGAAGTGCTGACCCAGGCTGGTAAATTCTTCACTGTGTTCACACCCTACAAGAATGCCTGCCTGAAGAAGCTGGATGCCTTTCACCTCACACCCTACCCCAGCGTAAAACGCATGAATGCGCTGGCAAAAGAGCCTGAACTGCCGGTGCCCAGCCTCGAGGACATGGGCTTTCAGCGCACGAATCTGCTGGACATGATCAAGCCCGGAGAGGAAGGTGCCCTGGATACTTTTGAAGACTTCCTGGCCCGGATTGACAAGTACAAGGTGGCCCGGGACTTCCCCGCTGTAAAAGGCGTCAGCTACCTGAGTGTTCACAACCGATTTGGCACCATTTCCGTTCGACGACTGGCCCGTGCCGCCTGGGACCGTTTCAAGCTGAATGGTTGTGAAGGCGCGATGGGCTGGCTGAATGAATTGATCTGGCGTGACTTCTATTTCCAGATTATTTTTCACCGGCCAGATGCTGCAGAAAAAGCATTCAAACCGGAATATGACCAGATTCAATGGGACTCGGATGAAAAGGCGCAGCGCCTGTTCAAGGCCTGGTGTGAAGGCAAAACCGGATACCCCATCGTTGATGCGGCACAGCGCCAGCTGAACCAGACCGGTTTCCAGCACAACCGGCTGCGCATGGTGACCGCCAGTTTCCTGACCAAGGACCTCGGGATTGACTGGCGCTGGGGGGAGAAATACTTTGCCGAGAAACTGAACGACTTTGACCTGTCAGCCAACAATGGCGGCTGGCAATGGGCTGCCTCCAGCGGTTGTGATGCGCAACCTTATTTCCGGATATTCAACCCACACAGCCAGTCTGAAAAATTTGATGCAGATGGCAAATTCATTCGCAAGTACTGTCCTGAGCTGGCGAAACTTTCAAACAAATACATCCACAACCCGGCTGAATGCCCACCCTTCGAGTTGCAGATGGCTGGGGTGGTTTTGGGCGACACTTACCCAAGGCCCGTGGTGGAGCATGATGTGGCCCGCAAGAAAACCCTGGAGCGGTATGCAGTGGTGAAGAAGGAAAAGGAATGATCATTTTTGTCCGAACTTAGGATGTTCAGGCCAGCAGCATTCCCACATAATCGGCGCTGCTTTTCATGGTCGCAACATCAACAAGAAGGAGACAACAATGAATGCCTACACCTCGGTGCTGCTTTATGCCGGCTGGATTTTGCTGCTGGCACTTTTTTATGCCTTGCCCCGCGTGCCGCAGGCCCTGCTGGGCCAGAAGAGAATCGACAGTTGGGAACGTGGCAAAGAGCCAGTTGACGCATTGATACTGCAAAGGGCCAAGTCGGCGCACCTGAATTGCCTTGAAAACTTTCCGGTGTTCGCCGCGGTGGTCGGCATGGCAGGCCTGATGGGCCAGGTTGAGCTGATTTCAGCGCTGGCTGCCTATGTGCTGTATGCTCGGATTGGCCAGAGTGTGTCCCACATCCTGGGCACTTCCTTCATCCTGATCATGCTTCGGGCCACCTTCTTCCTGGCCCAGGTTTTCCTGACGCTGTACATGGTCTACCTGCTGATTTGCCGATAGGGCAACAGGCTTCCATCCTGGGAGCAATATTCAGGCAACAAGGGAACGGAAGCAGCCATTGCTTCCGCTCTGACTGCTGTGTTTAAGCCTGCTGATTGCCCTAGTTGGAGACGTGCTTGCCAATCGCGGCAAAAGACTTGTCTATCGCCACCCTGGTGGCCTCGATCACCGAGTCATCATGGGTGACGGACACAAAACCCGCTTCATAGGCTGATGGGGCAAGGTACACGCCCGCATCCAGCATGGCATGGAAGAAGCGGTTGAAGCGGTCACGGTTGGAGGCACTGACTTCTGCAAAGCTGGTGGGTACTTTTTCACTGAAGTACACACCAAACATGCCACCAATGCTGTCAGCACAGAATGTTTCTCCATGGGCATAAGCTGACTGGTTGAAGGCTTCCACAAGCTTGCGGGTCTGGCTTTCAAGCTTTTCGTAAAAACCTTCCTGTTTCAGCAGGCACATGGTGGTCAGTCCGGCGGCCACCGCCACGGGATTGCCGCTCAATGTTCCTGCCTGGTAAACCGCACCCAGTGGTGCAATGCAGGCCATGATGTCTTTTCTGCCACCAAAGGCACCCATGGGCATGCCACCACCGATGATTTTTCCGAGGGTAGTCAGGTCAGGTGTAATTCCATACACGCCCTGCACGCCTTGCGGCCCTACGCGGAAACCAGTCATCACTTCATCGAAAATCAGCACCGCACCATGACGGGTGCACAGTTCACGCAATGCGCCAAGGAATTCCTGGCTGGGCTTGATCAGGTTCATGTTGCCAGCAACAGGCTCGACAATCACGCAGGCAATGCTGCTTCCGCTGGCCTTGAAAAGCGCATGCAACTGCTCAACATTGTTGTAGTCCAGCACTCGGGTGTGCTTCGCAAAATCCTCCGGTACACCGGCAGAAGTGGGGTTGCCGAAGGTCAGCAAGCCCGAACCTGCCTTCACAAGCAGGCTGTCGGCATGGCCGTGATAGCAACCCTCAAATTTCACAATCGTGTCGCGGCCTGTGAAACCGCGGGCCAGGCGGATTGCGCTCATGGTCGCCTCGGTGCCGGAGCTGACGAGGCGCACCTGCTCCATGGAGGGCAGCATCTCGCACAGGGTTTCGGCCATCACGATTTCCGCTTCCGTGGGTGCTCCAAAGCTGAGGCCGCCCACTGCGGCGTCCTGCACCGCCTTCACCACTTCAGGATGGGCATGGCCCAGCACCGCCGGGCCCCAGGAACCGATGTAATCAATGTACCGCTTGTCATCCGCATCCCACACATAGGGTCCGTTGGCCCGCTTGAAAAAACGCGGTGTACCACCGACTGACCGGAAAGCCCGGACCGGAGAATTCACCCCGCCCGGAATGGTTTTCTGGGCCCGTTCAAACAGGATTTCATTCCGGCTGACATCGCCACCCACCACCTTTTCATTGTTCATTCTGAAACTCCAAACTGTTCAACTGCCTCTACCCATTGCTGCGCCACACTGCAAACCAGCGCTGCATCAGGTTCCATTCCAAACAAGCCATTCACCACTGCAACTGCATGGGCACCAGCCTTGAGCAATTCCGGCACCCGAGCAATGGTAATTCCTCCGATCGCCACCACGGGCACACCCAAAACCTTTGCCCGGGCCAGCAAGTCCAGCCCGGCGTTGACCGCATTCGGCTTGGTGGTGCTGGCATACATGGCGCCAAAGGCCACATAACTGGCTCCCTCGCGCACCGCCTTCTGGGCCAGTTCAAGCTGATTGTAGCAAGAAGCGCCAATCAGACGATCAGGGCCCAGGCGAGCCCTGGCCTGCGCAATTGGCTCATCGGTCTTTCCGAGGTGTACACCTGCAATCGAACTGCCCCCGAAAAGATCGAAATCCGCGGAAGGCACATCATTCAGGACCAGGTGCGCATCATATTTGTCGCAAAGCATGGCCAACTGTTGTGCAAACTCCACCAACTCTGTTGGGTCCCAGCGCTTCTGGCGGCACTGCAGAAGGCGCACACCGCCGTCCAGGGCCGCCTCTACGCATTCTGCAATTGCAGCGGGTGTCCATACGGCAGACCGCTCCGGCGTGATTGCATACACACCGCGAACCAGGTTATTCATGTTCATCTTCCTCGGCCAGGTGCTGCATCAGGTGCATGCGGTCTGGAATCAACTGGCCCTGGCCCACAGCGAAACCGTGACTCAAGGCCTGCCAGGTGTATTCAAGACCCAGTTCAACCGCATCCCGCATGGACAACCCCTGCCCCAGCCCAACCGCACAGGCACTGGCCAGGGTGCAACCCGAGCCATGGTATTGGTCAGGCAGTCGCTCACAGGGAAATTCAGAAACAGGATTGCCAGGCAGGTACAGCCTGTTCACCACGTTACCGCTGTCCAGGTGTTCACCCTTCAAGAGCACCGCCTTGCAGCCCATCTGCAACAGGATGGACGCGGCGTCCGCTGGCATGTCAGCCCCGGTGAATGCCTGGGCCTCAGGCCAGTTGGGAGTCAAAAGGTCAGTGACTGGAAACAGCCTGTTGCAAAAGGCCTCAAACAACGCCCTGTCCCCGAAAGAATCACCGCGACCCGAGGCACGGACCGGGTCCACCACCAGTGGTGCCTGCGGCCACAGGGCTTTTGCCTTCAGCA
>DASUDJ010000420.1:0-3190 GCA_036275635.1 Limnobacter sp.
GGTGGCGAGCAGGGCTGGATTCTTGAGTACACCAGTGCTTGAGGCGAGAAGGATCAACCTCAGCAATGGGCTGGCCTCGCTGATCAGAAGGTTGCGGCTGGCAGGCGGGCAAGCCTTGAACTGCAAAAGCAATTCCTTGAACTGTGGCTCATCAAGATCAGATGAAATACCCACGCGGGCTCGCAGGTCCTCGAATGAAGAAGTGGAATCGGGCGTTTCGGTCACTGGGCGACCCAGCCTGGGCTTGATGATTGTGCGTTCGCCCCCCAATCCGTGGAAGGGATCAGAGAAAGTCACCTCAACTGCTCCTTCTCCGGGCGAACCGCCCAAAGCTCAATCCTCAATTGCGGCAGGTCGCCGGCATAGTGAATGGCCAGGTGCCCACCGGGTTGCAGCATTTTCCAGAGGGCCTCATTGCGCGTGTCCAGTTGAAAATACAAGTGGTCCGCATAGTAAGGCAGTGCAACCTGCCCTGCCTGCAAATGCTGCAGGCGTACGCCGGGCAGGTTCAGGTTGACCAGGTCGCGCAGTTTTTCCAGCGGACCGATCTTCACCGTGGTGGGAAACTGTTTCCGAATCACCTCTTCGGGTGCATGGGCACTCACCGTCAGGTAGAAGCGGGCCTGGGACAGCAGGTGACCATCTGCAATCTGTCCGATGTGTATGCCGCCATGTTGCTTCACCAATGGAATCTGGATTGCGTAGGGATCATGCAAAGCCGCCAATGCCTCGCGGATCGCAGCATGGATTGCTGCAAAGGTTCCGCGCAGATCTTGGTGGCGGTAGGAGGGCAAAAAGCTGGCTGCAGTGTCGTTGCCATACAGGGTGATCGCACCGAGGCAGTGAAGCATTTGACGATATGCAGACTCTGGATGAAGTGGACGCCTTTGCAGAAGGTGAGCGAACAACAGACGCTGTTGCACGCAGTTCTGCAAGAGCAGAAAGTCTCCGATTTCCGAACTGCTGTGACTGCCTCGGCGGATGCGCCGCTCTCGCAGCTGGTTTATCTTGCTTTCCAGCAAGGCCGTGACAGCCTGCAGAATCTGCCTGATGTTTGAATTGCCAAGGCTGCAAAGGCAAGGTTCTATGAAACTGGGGTCAATCCTGGCATGTGGATCTGCTGTTTCCAAAAGCTCGCAAACCTGCAACCGCACATGGCCGTCCTGGTGATGTTCGTCCACGCTCAGAAAGGTCTGAAGGCGTGCGATGCTGATGGTCTGCATCTCCAGTTCGGGTTCAAAGATACTCGGCAACTCCACATCCTGCCCGATGTAGCTTGTTTTTCCAGTCTCTGCCGAACCTGACCATTCAAGTTGGGGCGATGACCAGTGTGGTCTTGCCAGCGTCAGGAAAACCTTGCCCGCCTTGCCTGTTGATTCGATATCCAGGCAGGCCGGTGCCGGGTCCCGATCGGGAATCGAGAAATGGCTTCCATCCGGGAAATAGCCCGAGGCCTTCAGCACAGCCACCTTTCCGCAAGCAAGCAGGTCCTGGTCCAGCACCAGTTCATTGAATCCATGCGACCAGGCATTGAAGCTGGCCGTCCTGACCTGTATTTCATGTTCAAGATAGCGCTCCTGCTGCTGAAAATGCTGGGGTTGCAGGAACAGGCCTTCGTTCCAGATCACGCGGTTGTTTTTAGTCATAAGGGGGGATGAGTTTCACTCTGTGCTTGCTGGCGTGTATCACTCATTGAGCGAATTTTTTCAAAAGGAATAGACTCCACGCCCAAGTCGAAAAAATCCTAACACGAGACTTTTCAAGGTGATTTTTTTGTGGATTCATTACCTAGATTGGAGTAGCTATGCCTGCAAGATCAATCCTGAAGTACGCCATGCTGATGCCATTCTTTTTCAGCCTGTGTTCTGCTGTCCGAGCGGATTCATTGGTGGTTGATCTGGGCAGCGCAGTTCCAGCGGCAGAGCAGGTTCGTGAAGGCCTCTTTCCTGAAGAGGCCTGCGAAGCGCTGAGAAGCAATGGCTTCAAGTGCATGGGTTTCAAGCCGGCTGTGCGGTTTTCAATTCCGAATGCCCACTTCCAGTTGGGGTCCGCCGAATTGCCTGCTGAACTGAAAACCCAGCTTGATGTTTTCGCACAGGTGCTGAGCCAGCGCACAGCCAGTTCGGCAGCTGTCCTGGTCACTGGCCATGCAGATGCAAGCGGGCCCGAAACCCTGAACCAGGCCCTGTCCGCAGAAAGGGCCCGTGCTGTTAAAAGTTACCTGGTTGGCAAAGGCGTGTCTCCCAAGCTGCTGCGCACCGAGGGCCAAGGGGCCAATCGCCTTGTTGATGCCGGGAATCCCTACTCGCCAGCAAATCGACGGGTAGAAATCAGCCGGTTGCCCTGAGTCCTTGTTACCCTTTCGACCAGCAACATGAACAGACTCATTGGGCTTAGCGGTACAGCGCCCCTGGATCAGGTGTATTTCAGGTCCGCAAGGCTGCTTGAAAGCCTCTCGGACCACAGCGCAGCCACGGTCTACCTGGAGTCGGATGTCGAGTGGCTGAAGCCAGACGATTTCCTTGGGCAAAGTCTGTGCCTCTGTTTTGAAACACGCAATCAGAACTGCCGGTACTTTGATGGCGTGGTTGTTGAAATGGCGCAGGAGTCAATCAGCATTGGCGGGCGCTGTACCTATCGGCTTGAATTGAAGTCCTGGACGTGGTTGCTGGGCAGGAATCGGGACTACCGCGTTTATCAGCACCAGTGCATTCACGACATACTGGCTGAAATTGCAGGCAGGTACAGCCATTCCTCCATTCGCTTTGCAGACCGCACTGTGGGCCCAAGGCATGTGCGGGAGTACATGGTGCAGTTTGGTGAAAGCGACGCCGATTTCCTGCTCCGCATCCTGGAGCAGGAAGGCGTCTATTTTTATTTTGAGCATGCGCAGAATCAGCACACGCTGGTGCTCGTGGACTCTGCCACTGCCCATGCAGCTTTTCCGGACTATGAGTCTCTTGATCATGATCCAGCGCATGCCGGCCTGCGGCTCACCCCTGAAGAAAAAATCACCAGCCTCTGGTTCGCAAAGTCAATCACGGCGCCCCGGCATGCGCATTCAGACTATAACTTCAAGACACCTGCCAGCGCGCTGCTCGGCGAGTCTTCAGGCAAGGCTGATCCTTTCAACTCACCCTATGAAATATTTGAGTATCCCGGTGAGTTCAGTCAACAGGGCGAGGGTCAG
>DASUDJ010000421.1:0-2485 GCA_036275635.1 Limnobacter sp.
GCACTGGCCCGCCTGCGCTGCATTGGCGTGAAGAACAACATGGCCTGGTTGCGCCGGCTTTGCCTGCAGCCAGAGTTTGCAGCGGGTGGATATGACACTGGCCTGCTCGACCGGATTGGCCAGGGCCCGGCTGGCAGCAGCAGGGTGGCGCCAATTGACCCGGAGACAATGAAAGCCCTGGCGGGCCTGGCCCGCTGGGCTGTGCAGGCCCGATTGGCACCGCGCAACTCTTCAGACCCGCTCTCCCGGTTGGACGGCTTCTATTCCGGCACGCCTGTTTACCGACAGGACAACTGGCAGGCGGGCGGCCCTGGCGAGGCTGCGGGGCAGTTGACCAGTCACACCCATGTGCGCCTGCAGGGCAGCTCGGCGACTGTGCAGTCACCTGGTCACCAGCTGCTTTGTCGCCTCTCGGAACACACGGCCAGCAATGGCCTGCCCCGCCTGACCGGGGAAATCATCAATGGACCACATGCCGGAAACTGTTTTGACCTGGTGTGGCAGGGCGACCAGTTGCATCTGTTCGTGGGTGAGGAACAGGCCCTCCTGTTGTGGAACAATCCGGCGAACATCCGGGCTGGGCTGGACACTGAAGCACACGGTGTGGCCGCGCCCATGCCGGGCCGCGTGTTTGCAGTGTTCGTGAAGGTGGGTGACCGTGTGACCAAGGGCCAGCCGCTGATCGGCCTGGAAGCCATGAAAATGGAGCACACTCTGAACTCACCTTGCGACGGTGTTATCCAGGCCATTCCCCACCCGGTGGGTGAACAGGTGACTGAAGGCACGGAGCTGGTTCATTTTCAGGAAGATGAGGCGTGATGATGAGTGCATTGCCCAGGCGGGTCACACTGGTTGAAGTTGGGCCAAGAGATGGCCTGCAGAATGAGAAAAGCCCGATCAGCACACCGCTGAAAATCGAGTTGTGCCGGCAGCTGATTGATGCCGGCATCCATCGCCTGGAGGCGGCCGCCTTTGTTTCGCCGAAGTGGGTTCCACAAATGGCTGACGGCAAGGATGTGCTGGCTGGCCTGAAATCCATGGCGGAACTGCAAAAACCCGGATTGAGTTATTCCGCACTGGTGCCCAACCTGAAAGGCATGGAGGCGGCGATTGAAGCCGGTGTGCAGGAGGCCGTGGTGTTCACTGCCGCCTCGGAAGCCTTCACCAGCAGAAACATCAATTGCTCGATTGATGAAAGCATCCAGCGTTTCAAACCGGTGGCCGAGCTGGCCCGGGCCCACAATATTCACCTGCGCGGTTCAATTTCCTGTGCATTGGGTTGTCCCTACCAGGGTGAGGTGCCTGTGAACAGTGCAGCCGAGGTTGCCTTGCGCCTACAGGACATTGGCGTGCAGGAATTCGATGTGGCCGACACCATCGGCGTGGGTACTGCCCTGCGTGTCAGCCAGGTGTTTGAGGCTGTGGCCCGGCAAGTGGGGCTTCAGAACGTGGCCGGGCATTTCCATGACACTTATGGCCAGGCCCTGGCCAACATACTGGCTGCCCTGCAGTTGGGCGTCAGCACCTTCCACAGTTCAATTGCGGGCCTGGGCGGTTGCCCGTATGCAAAAGGCGCAACAGGCAATGTGGCCACTGAAGACGTGGTGTACCTGATGCAGGGCATGGGCATTGAAACCGGCCTTGACATTGCGAAGCTTGTGAGAACAGGCGCCTGGATTTCAGGAAGCCTGGGAAGGTCTTACGGCAGCAGGGCAGGCCGGGCACTCTGGACTGGAATGAATTCAAGCCAGGCGGCCTGACAGCGCGGAAAATCAGATCGACCTCTCAGCACAGGCGACTGTTTTTCGCGGGCTATTTTTTGCGGGTTTTCGGGATCGAGATGAATGCAGTCACCCCGTTGCCCGCCGGGTTTTTACCCAGGTGAAATTCCACCTGGATTGCCTTGGCCCTGATTTTCATGTGGCTTAAACCCCGACCCCGCCCCAGCAAATTGCTCGGCATGCCCACGCCATTGTCGCTGATGTTCAGCAGCACCTGCTCGCCGTCTGGGTCCCAGCGGACAAGCAGTTCAATCTGGCTGGCCCTGGAGTGTTTAAGAATATTGGCAAACACTTCCTGCACTATTCTCAACAGGTCAAACAGGTCACGGGAACTGTAGCCTTCAAGCCTGGGTATCTCTTCCACCACCCAGGACAGGTTCACTCCGCTGGCCTGCAGCCTGCGCTCATACCGCCAGCGGAAGTTGCCAAGCAGGGCCAGCAGATCATTGCTCTGCGGGTCAAGTGAATCAATTGCCATGCGCAGGTCATCCAGGCATTCCTGCAGCACATTGCGCATTTCATCCTGGCTGAGTGGCCGGGTTTCACCCAGGTTCAATGCCGACACCAGGCTGGAGCCCACGCCATCATGAATGTCCTGCATGATGCGGCGGCGTTCATCATCCTGCACACGTTGCTGCTCCACCTTGCGCAGCATGCTGAACTGCCTGAACAGTTGCTGCTCTCGAATGGCCAGTTCCGAATTC
>DASUDJ010000422.1:0-2236 GCA_036275635.1 Limnobacter sp.
TAGCAACCTACAAATAAATACTTATCCGCATGCCCAAGAGTCAGACTGAAAGTGCAGTACCTGTTTCCGGTTTGAAAAACATCATCAAGGAGTGCAAGGGCGCCTTCAAGCTCCTGGTGGGCATGACCCTGCTGATCAACATTCTCAGCATCGCGCCAATTCTCTACATCCTGAACATCTTCGACCGTGTGCTCAGCAGCCAAAGCCTGTTGACCCTGGCCTCGCTGACTTTCCTGATCGTAGTCATCTACCTGTTCTGGTCCGGGCTGGAGTGGTTGCGCAACAGGGTCATGGTGCGCATTTCCCTCAGGCTTGACTGGGACCTGGCGGCCGATCTGTTCGACACCTCTTTCCGCAAAACCATTCAGCACCAGCAGGTGAACATCAGCCAGACCATGAGCGACCTGCTCACCCTGCGCCAGTTTCTGACGGGGCCCGCAATCATTGCGGTAATTGATGCGCCGTTTGCATTGCTGTACATCATCATTGCCTGGGCCATGCACCCCTGGATCGCAATTTTCATCCTGGCTGCCACGGCGCTGCTGCTGATCATGGGGTCGGTCACCCGCTACGTCACCACGCCCGCACTGGAAACTGCCAACCGGCAGAATGTAGAGGCCAGCCGGGTGGCTTCTGCTGTTCTGAAAAATGTGGAAACTGCGCAGGCCATGGGCATGCTGCCGCGCTTGCGCAGCATGTGGCACACGAAGCACCGTGATTACCTGCAGCACCAGGTGAACAGCACCGAGGCGTCCGGGTTCTCCGGTGTATTCAGCGGTGTGCTCACCAAGGCCTTGCCCTCATTACAGATGGGTGTGGCAGTTATCCTGGCTGTAAGGGGCGACATCACCGCCGGTATGGTGATTGCCGCTTCATTCCTGATGACCAAGTCGATTTCGCCCATCACTGGTTTGATTGGTCGCTGGAAAGACATCGTCAATGCCCGCATGGCCTTTGAGCGACTGGACCTTCTTTTACAGGACCGCAAGGCTGAGGGCGAGCATGTGCGCCTGCCTGCGCCCAAGGGCCATTTGCAGGTCACAGAACTTTCCTTCAACGCGCCCAACAGCGACCGCAAAATTCTGCAGAACATCCAGTTTGAACTGCCGCCCGGCACAGTCACGGCGGTGGTGGGGCCAAATGGCAGCGGCAAAACCACCCTGATGAAACTTCTGCTGGGCATCTGGAAACCCACGGATGGTTCGGTTCGACTGGATGGTGCTGAAATTTCAGATTGGCCGCATGAAGAAGTCGGTGACTATCTTGGTTATGTGGCCCAGGAGCCATCCCTGTTCGAAGGGTCGATTGCCCAGAATATTGCGCGAATGGGCACTGTCGATTCAGAGAAGGTGATTGCTGCTGCACAGGGTGCCGGTATTCATGAAATGGTGCTGGCATTTCCGGAAGGCTATGAAACCCAGATCGGCACTGGCGGTTTTGTGCTGTCAGGTGGGCAGGCCCAGCGTATTGCAATTGCCCGTGCGCTGTATGGCGACCCCAGGCTGCTGGTGCTGGATGAACCCAATTCCAACCTGGATGAACGGGCCGAGCTGGAACTGATCCGCACCTTGAACAGGCTCAAGGCCATGGGCCACACCGTGGTAATTTCAACCCATCAGAAGAGAATGATCGCAGTGACCGACACCATGCTGGTATTGAACCAGGGCCGCATGGTCACCTTTGGCCCCACAGCCAAGGTGCTTGAGGCCATGCGCGCGCAGGCGCCTGCAACACAGGTAGCAACGCAAGGCGCAGCGCCAGCAACGGCGCAGGTTACAGGAGCACCCGCAGCATGATGAACAAGCCCCAACAAAAAGAAACCGCCTGGCAACGTTTTATTTACGCCTGGAATCCTTACCATCCGGACAAGCTGAAGCCGTCTGATCTTCAGCCGGCAGCGGTACAGGAAAGCCACACCCGCAAGCGCATGATGCAGGGCATGATGGTGTTCCTGCTGATTTTCCTGGTGTGGGCCGCATTCGCACCGATTGACGCCGGTGTGCATTTGCCCGGCACGGTGAAGGTATCTGGCAACCGGAAGGAAGTGAAGCATCCGTCTGGCGGCGTGGTGACTGAAATTCTTGTGGAAGAGGGTGCCCGTGTGCGCGAAGGCGACATCCTGGTGCGCGTGAACCCGCTGAATACCGAAGCCAGCCTGTCGGAAGCGGAACTTGATTATCTCAGCTCGCTGGCGGAGGAATCCCGCCTGATTTCCCAGTTGGACAACCGCCTGCAG
>DASUDJ010000423.1:0-2518 GCA_036275635.1 Limnobacter sp.
AGTTGGGGCCAGGTCACCCTGCGCTGATGCTGATTGCCCAGATTCGGGATGAAGCGCACCGCTTCGCCATCACTGGCATGCGGGCCAAGCGCGCCAAGGCACGGCAGGCCTCTGAGCTGGATGAAATCGAGGGCATTGGTGCCCGCCGCAAGCAGAAGCTTCTGACCCGCTTTGGCGGCCTTCGCGGTGTCAAGGCTGCCAGCGTGGAGGATTTGCAAACCGTGGACGGCATTTCAAAAACCCTGGCCGAGGAAATTTATCGCCGCTTGCATTGACACCAATTGCCTCAACAGTCGCAGGCGCTGATATATTCTGTACCAACACAGCGCGTATTCATTTCAAAACAGAAGAAAAAACATTTATGCCACTTAACCTGCCCATGATCCTGACCTGGGTTCGGATCATCCTCATTCCACTGGTGGTCGGCATTTATTTTCTGCCAGAAACTATCATGTCACCCTCCATGCAGAATTGGGTGGGTGCCTGGGTGTTTGTTTTTGCTGCAATCACAGATGCAGTGGATGGTTACCTGGCGCGCCGCTGGAACCAGACCTCTGCATTTGGTGCATTCCTCGACCCGGTGGCCGACAAGCTGATGGTGGGTGCCGCACTGATTGTTCTGGTGGACCTCGGGCGAATCGGTCCTTTCATCGCACTGATCATCATCGGCCGGGAAATCACCATTTCTGCCCTGCGCGAGTGGATGGCCAGCATAGGCGCACGCAACAGTGTGGCAGTGAACTGGCTGGGCAAATTCAAGACAATTGCTCAGATGGTGGCCATACCCATGCTGCTGGTGAATGAAACCTGGATGGGCATTGACTTCAACCAGTTGGGTACCCTGGCCATTTATGTAGCCGCCGTGCTGACCGTGTGGTCCATGTGCTATTACCTGGTCAAAGCCTGGCCAGACATCCGCGACCGCAGCTGAGTTTCCCGGTACCTGAAATGAACAAGAGCAATTTGCTTCCGCAGGCTTACCCCTTGCGGCAATCACTGAATGATGAGGTTCATTCCCGCCCAACGGAAACCTTGTGGCCCCAGGAACGGGTCTTTCACGTGGCCTTGCTGGTGCAGGGCAATGTAACACCCGAGCTGGTCAAACAGCTCCATGCCCTGGTTGAATACTGCGGTGCCAAGCCGGTGTCCGATGAAGAACTGGCCGCCCCCCAGGTCAGCCTGAACCTGTGTGGTGGGGAGTTCGCACTGCGGCTGCGGGTTGAACGCCACAATGAATTCATCACCCTGACATTTTTCGAGCGGGCCGACCATGCAATCGTGTTTGACCGGCCTGTAACCCGCAGGCTGCCGCCCAGCTGGATGGCATCCCTGCCTGGCGTCATGCTGGTGGCTATCGAACTGTTTGTCCAGAAAACCGACAAGCCGCGGGAGCCCCGCACTGTAGCAGGCTATTTTGATGGCAATACCCTGATTGGCGGCATGATTGCAAATGGGGCAGGGCAGGCCTTTTCTGATTTGCGGATTGCTGACCGCGGTGCCACGCGAATATTGATCTGCAATCTGAAAATGGGCTCACGCCAACTGGGCCGGGTGGTGCAGCGTGCCATCGAGATGGAAACCTACCGCATGATGGCCCTGCTGAGTTTTCCGGTGGCCCGTGCAACCCTGCCGAAGCTGTCTTCCTATGAAGACCGCCTGGTGCGCCTGGCCACTGAAATGGCAGCCACCAGCAAGGCGGAAAACCTGGTGAATGTGACTGCAGAAGACCTGGAAATGGACCGCAACCTGTTGAGCCAGCTGACCGACCTTGCTGCAAAGGTGGAGCAATTGAGCGCAGAAAACCGCGTGCGTTTCACGGCAGCTGAGGCCTACACCGACCTGGTGAAAAAGCGAATTGCCGAGCTGAAGGAAATTCCGGTGGTGGGCATGCAGACCTTTGGTGAATTCATGGACCGCCGCCTTGGCCCCGCCATGAAAACCTGCACCTGGACGGCCCGCCGGCAGGATGAACTGGCAGCCCGCATTTCAAGGGTGACCCAACTTCTGCGCACCCGGGTTGAAATTGAGCGGGAAAGCCAGAACCAGCGCCTGCTGACCAGCATGGACAAGCGGGCCAAGGTGCAACTTCGCCTGCAGGAGACCGTGGAGGGATTGTCCATCGTGGCGATTTCGTACTACGGTGCCAGCCTTGTGGGTTACCTGGCCAAGGGTTTGAAAGCCCTGGGGGTGCCGGTTTCTCCCGACCTGGCCATTGCTGTGGCCATTCCGACGATTGCAGTACTGTCCTATTTCAGCATGCATGCCATGAAAAAGCGCCTGGGTCTGAAGACCTGAGCCCGGTTTGAAGTAAATCGCCCGGCCCTGTTTCCAAAGCAGGGGGTTTGTGGTTATAATTGCGGGCTCGGAAGCTTGGCAGAGCGGTTGAATGCACCGGTCTTGAAAACCGGCGAGGGTGCGAGCCCTCCGTGAGTTCGAATCTCACAGCTTCCGCCAAAAACACCAAAACCCGCCCTTGTGGCGGGTTTTTGTTTTTGCGGCCTGTGAGGAGATTCGAACG
>DASUDJ010000424.1:0-5151 GCA_036275635.1 Limnobacter sp.
GGTAAAGCTAGAAATTCTTGAAGAGGTGAAATTGATCTTTGCCATTCTTTGGAGCCGTTCGATATTTGCCAGATTCCATGTAACCAGCATGTAACCCGATTATGGCTGCTTTAGTCAATTTGAGTCAATCTATGAAAAAAATAAAAACGGTACAAGTAACTGAAAAAAAACAAATTATAAAATAAATACAAGTCAATCAATCTCAATCAACTCAAAAATCCTTCGGACTGTTAATCCGCAGGTCCCTGGTTCGAGTCCAGGTCGGGGAGCCAAATACAGAAAAGCCCACAGCAATGTGGGCTTTTTTCTTTTCCTCTGTTTTTTCCTTTCCCAGAAAATCAACTCCGTTGAACGTGAATTGCCTGATGCACGATAGGCCATAGGCAAGGGTATCAATCATCCCGAGTTTTCTCAAACTCACCAAGCAACCACTTTGTTAAACAAGAATAAATCGGTATCTGTTCATGCCATATCTCCAGACAAACCCTTTGCATCGCATTATAGTCAGCCCGGTTTAAATGACACCGGTACCTGATTGTCCTCCTCCAACTGTCTCATACGGCTGCTGCTGATCATCCTCACGCAACTGAATCCAGGTCCAGCAGGGGCCGGCCAGAACTACAGGATGACCCTGGATGCGCAAAGCTTCCAGGCGAACAATGCTGTTTCCATCAACCAGTTCGACGGCGACTTCCTGGAATACAGGGCCGATTCTCCCAGGTTGCATGCCTTACTTGAAAATTCAGCCCACATACGCGCTGAGAAGTCGGGCTTCGCGCTGCAGCTGTACAAAAGGCAGGAAGCGTTTCTCTCGGCCAGCAGCGCGACCGCACAGTTGTACTCGGACATCAACAGCAGTCTTGTAAGGTCGATTACTCGTTCCTATCCACTTCAGTTTCAGGGCTATGGAATCGAGCAGACAGGACTCGGTTTCGAGAAAAGAATCGAAACCGCGTCTATTGCCCGCGAAAGGCCGGCGCATTTGGCTGCACAGGTGCGCGTCTACAACATCGACAGGTACAGGGAGGTCCAGGTGGACGGGTTTGCAGAGGCCAGGGCCCCGGGCAGTTATTCTGCCGCTGTGGTTGCAGTAGATCGAAATTCCAGGCAAGACGAGCCTGGCGTTCAGAACAGCGGTAAGGGCGGCGTGGGTTACGGTCTTGATCTTGGCGGTCGATTGCCTGTTGGTTCCCGCCTGGACCTTGTCGCGGAATTCCGGGATTTGTTCAACACCAATCGAATCAGCAGCTTGCCGGCGAAGCGCCAGAGCCTGCAGGGGTCGGTTGTGGTGGGAAGCCTGTTGAGCCTGCTTCGCCCATTGCCTGAAGTGCAGTCACAGCTTGCCGCAGAGCGATACAGCTTCCGCCTTCCGGTCAAGTCTACAGTTGGTTTTGATTATCTTGTGAATCAACCTTATCTGCATGAATTCGGATTTCGCGCCAGAAAAATCGAGGACCTGACCCTGACCCGCTTCAGCCTGTCCTGGCGCAATCCGGTGAGGTTCCTTCCGGAACTTGAGATCGGTTATGAAAGCCATTTTCAATCAATCGATGTGTTGACCCGCTTCGGTTTCGGGGGTTTGCGCATTGGTGCAGATTCTCTTGATGATGAGAAGCGACGGGTGGAGTATCTGCAGATTTTCTTCAACGCAGACATCTGATTTCACACTCGACTGGCGTGGCGCCTTCGGTATCCCTGTGGCGTGTTTCGTCACAGACCTGGGCCTCACAGGTATTTACCATGGGTGACCATTGACCGACAAATCCGGTGAACAGACATGGTCTTACCCTTTCTGCGCAGCAACGCCGACCTATCCCTCTGTCGCGGCCTTGTCAGGGCTGTTCTTCTCACGTTGCTGCTTTTTATGCTGGCTGGCTGCGACAGCGGGCAGCCTGTTTCAGACCCGGAAAACCCGCGCACGGCGGGCAGCGAAAGCCAGCAGTCCACTGCGCCTGCGGCAGTTGCAACGCCTGCAGGCCGACTGGATCTGCGATGTGATGATGCTGCGGTCTACAGTGCAGCATGGATGGAATGTGAAGCCCGTTCCTACAGCCTGATCAGGAAAGGCCTGGAAGAATCCCTGGCCAACCCAACCCTGCAACGTGCCAGCCTTGAACAGGCGGCACGCCAGTCGGGCGATTTCCTTCTTCAGGTTCTGGATGACCCAAGCCGGTTGAACACCTTGCTGTCGCCGTCTTCCCTGGCGATGTTGGCGGTGATGGGCGATCCGTTCAGGCATCCGCAATCAGCAGGGCCGAACGGCCGCCGCTTTTACGAGGAGGAAGCTGAAGTGCAGCCTGTGCTGTTCTTTGACCGCACCTGCGCACGTTTGCAGGGGCAGGTCTGGCAACCACGGAGTCGTTTACCCGGCCAAACCCTGCCTGCTGTCGTCATCAACAATGGCTCGGTAATCGGCACCCAGCACATGTATTTCTGGGCTGCGCAGGCCCTGGTCCGCGCCGGTTACATGGTGATGACTTTCGATCATCGCAGCCAGGGCCGTTCGGATGCAATCGCTCCGGATGGCAGCGTGGGTTCCAACCTGGACCCCTCGGTTTTCTGGTTGAACCTGGTGGATGCAATTGACTTCCTGCGATCTGGTCCATCAAGGCCCCATCCACTTCAGCAGCGCTGTGCGGGTACATCTGCCACCACCGCATTCAATCCATTTCACGCCACGCTCGACCCTGATCGTCTTGGTGCGGTGGGCCATTCTTTCGGTGCTGCCGGCGTGACCTTTGCGCAGTCGTATGGTGCACCTGGTGCAGACCACTGGCCGGGTCTGCTTGACACTGAAAACCCGATCAAGGCAATCGTGGCGTGGGATGCACTGGGTCATCCGAACAGCCCGATCAATGCGAATGGTGGGGCCCTGTTCAGGAGCCTGGGCAACCTGGCCGGGCCCACCTACAACCTGACCGGAACGGCTTATCCGGCGATTGTGCCCAGGGTGCCCGCACTGGATCTGCCCACCGACTTCGGAGCACTGTCGGCGCCCCATTTGCTGGGTGAACAGAAGGACCACTTCATGCCCGCATTCAAACTGTGGAGAACCAGTGGGCTCAGCACCATGGTGGTGGTACCACATGCGTCCACGCACACCCAGTATTCGCAGAATCCCTTCATTCCAGCCTCATCCTGGTGTGGCGATCCTTCTGTTGAGGCGTGCAACACGGGTTGGGTCATTCCAATGGCCACTCATTACACGGTGGCCTGGTTCGACCGCTGGCTGAAACAGGCGGGTGAGCCTGGTTACCGAACCGCTGACAGTCGCCTGCTGGACAATGGAAACAGCCTGACGGGTGCTGTCAACATGAGTTGGCATTACCTCTCCGCCAGGCACCTGGTTGACCGTTCAGGCCAATTGCATGAGTGCCTGGACCTCAGGCGTTGCTGAGTGCAGGCCGGTTGTCAGACCACGAACCTGTCACCCTGATTCTGCACTTTGTCAGACAGCGATTTGATGTCATACACCAGGTTGTCCAGCTGGTTACAGGCGCTCTGGCTTTCCTCGGTCATGCGTGCAATGGATTCCACCTGTTGTGCAATCTGCAGTGATGCGGAGGATTGTTCAGCCACTGAGCGGTTGATGTCATCCACTGCACTTTCAGTGGCGCGGGATTTTTCCTCGATGTCCTGCATCAGTTTCCCCGTGTTGCCTGCCTGTTCAATACCGTTGCTCAGCAGGTAGCTCCAGCCGGACACCAGTTCCTTGGCATTGGCAGAATTCTGCTGTACCCGTTCAATCAGGTCTGCAATTTCATGCGTAGAGCCTGCAGTTTTTTCTGCAAGGCCCCTTACTTCCTCGGCCACCACTGCAAAGCCCCGGCCTTCTTCACCAGCGCGCGCAGCTTCAATCGAGGCGTTCAAGGCAAGCAGGTTGGTCTGCTTGGCAATTGATCCGATGGTTTCAATGATTCCGGAAATGGCCTGTGAGCTAATGGCGAGTTCATCAATCAGCTGGGTCAGTTCAGTTGATGAACTGTTGATGTCTGCCATGTTGGAGGTCATGCATTGAACACCGGCCTGGCCGGCCCGGGCAGCATGGCCCACCTGTTCGCTCAGGTTCCGTGTTTCACGCACATTGTCGGAAATCTGTGTGATGGACACGCTCATCTGCTCCACTGCAGCAGCCACGGCCGAGGCAGAATCTGATTGCTGGCCTGCGCCGCTTTTCACATCAACAGACTGGTTGCGCAGAATGCTGGCAGCATCTCCCAACTGGCAACTGGTTTGTTTCAGTTCCTCTGCAAACTTCACCTGCGATGTTCGAAGCTGCGCAAGCGCACGGGAAATTTGACCGATTTCATCTTCGCTTTCCTCAAGGGCGGTGTGGCGGAGATCGCCCTGCGCCAGCACACGGGTTTGATTGACGATCTGATCCACCCGTGTTTGCAGATCCCCCACGGTCAGCCAGCCCGCCAGGAATGAAAGGCTGATGAACACCAGCAAAGCGCTTGCGGTCAGCGTTATCTGCCCGGCATAGTCAGAGGCACGCTCCTCAAGAATGGCTTTCAGCAGGGCGGAATTCGCCTGCGCCAGGAGTTTCGCATTCTCAACAACAACCGTACCCTTTTCAAAGAAGGCGGCCGGGGTAACAAGAGGGTCTCCGAGCTCGACCTGCTTCAACATTTGCTGGAATTCACGAACCTGGTTCTGCAGGTTCCTGAACTTGTCTCCCTGCTCGGCCGGCAGGGCCTGTCCGCCTTCCACCACGCGGGTGTAGGCCAGTTCGATGTCTGCCAGTGATTGCTGTATCGCTCCAATCCTCATCTGGCTGGCCATCAGCGTGTTGCTGTCGACCTGGCCTTTTGCAAGCAAGCCAGACACCTGCCCCCTGATCTGTGCAATTGACTCCTGTGTTTTCGGCAGCTCGAAGTTGATGACTTTCATCAGGTAATAGCTGGACAACACGGGGTCGAGTGTCAATTCGCTTTCATCCGACACCTGGCCAATCGCAGACACCAGGCTGGCGATCAGGCGGGAGTGCTGCCGAAAACTCTGTTCAGTGCTCAGCTGGCTGATTTCTGCCTGCAGCTGATTCCACTGGGTCAGGTTCTGCCTGATCTGCGAATTGGATTTCGACCAGGCAGTCGGAAGATTCTGCTGTAGGTTCTGCCACTCGGAGTTGACTTGTTGCCGGGTGGACTG
>DASUDJ010000425.1:0-3059 GCA_036275635.1 Limnobacter sp.
GAATCCAGGTGTCTGATGCAGAAATACAAAACTACCTGGCCGCGCGGGTGAAAGGTGGTGCTGCAGCCAACCAGCCAGAAGTGAACTGGATCCAGTTTCTGGTCAGGGCCCCCGCTGATGCAAGCGGCAACACGCTGACCCAGGCACGCACAAAGGTGGAGGCCGTGGAAAAAGCCTTGAAAGAAGGCAAATCGGTTGAAACAATCATCCAGGCCAACCCTGCACTTGCAATTGATGGCACAGGCAAGATGGGCTGGTCGGGCTTTGATGCGGTGCCCAGCCTGTTCACCGAATTCCTGTCCAAGGGACAGACCAATGCGGTGCAGACCATACGCAGTCCGAATGGCTTCCATGTACTGAAAATCGTGGACCGCCGTGAAAGCAGCACAGCGCTGGACAGCACACCTGTGACCCAGACCCGTGCGCGTCACATCCTGATCCGGCCGGGTCCCGATATTTCCGATGCGGAGGCAAAAAGGCGCCTGAATTTCGCACTTGAGCAATTGCGCGGTGGTGCAGCCACTTTTGAAGCACTGGCCAAGCGTTATTCACAGGACGGCTCCGCAGGCAAGGGCGGCGACCTGGGCTGGCTGTATCCGGGCGATACCGTGCCGGAATTCGAGCGGGAAATGAACCAGTTGCAGCCTGGTGGCGTGAGCCCGGTGTTCCAGAGCAGGTTTGGCTTTCACATCATCCAGGTGGATGAGCGCAGGCAACAGGCCGCCTCTGAAGAACGCCAGAGGCAGATGGCCCGCCAGGCCATTCGAGCCAACAAGTCAGAAGAAAGTTACCAGGAGTGGTTGCGCCAGTTGCGGGATTCCACTTTTGTCGACATACGCCTTTAAGCAGAAAGGCATGAGTGAAACCGTGTTGCCACCGATCCTGCTGACCAGTGGCGAACCTTCGGGCATTGGACCTGAACTTTGCGCACTGCTGGCCGAATCAAACCATGCAGAAGGGCTTGAAAGACCGGTCGTCATACTCGGCGATGCGGATCTGCTCGAGCGCCGTGCGGCCGCCGCCGGCATATCGCCAAAATGGACACGGATTGACTCCCTGCGTTTCCCAGGAAACGGGGCCAGGTCCAGGACTGGCTGCTACTTGCTGGACCACCCCCTGAAGACGCCCTGCACCACCGGTCAGCCGAACGCCGCCAATGCGGCATATGTGCTTTCCCTTCTGGACACAGCCACAGATGCCTGCCTGGCCGGTGATGCGGCAGCCATGGTGACAGCACCCATCCAGAAGTCCGCCATCAGCCCTTACTGGCCCGGCTTCATGGGACACACAGAATACCTGGCGCAGCGATGTGGCCAGGACGAGGTGGTCATGATGCTGGTGGGTGGCGGAATGAAAGTGGCGCTGGCCACCACGCACATTCCACTGGCCAAGGTGCCTTCCGCCATCACTCAGGCCAGCCTGAGGACAACGCTGACCCTCATGCTGAAAGACCTGTCCCTTTACTGGAACAAGGCCAGGCCACGGATACTGGTTGCCGGCCTGAATCCGCATGTCGGTGAAGCAGGTGACCTTGGGCTTGAGGAAATACAGACCATCCGCCCGGTCATACAGGCCCTGCAGGCACAAGGGCATGATGTGCAGGGCCCGTTTCCGGCAGACACCCTCTTTCAGCCAAAATACCTGGACCATTGCGATGCAGTGCTTGCCATGTTTCACGATCAAGGCCTGCCCGTCCTGAAACATGCCAGTTTTGGCCAGGGCGTGAACATTTCGCTGGGCCTTCCCATCATACGCACCTCGGTTGACCACGGCACCGCGCTGGACCTGGCCGGTACGCGCAACATGGACCCTGGCAGTCTGAAACAGGCGCTGGATTGCGCCCATCACATGGACATCTGCCGCAGGAAAGCCAAATGAAACACCTGGCAAAAAAGCAATTCGGTCAGCACTTCCTGACCGATCAAAGTGTTCTGTCGAACCTGATTGGCGAGATGCGCCCCCGGCCAGATGACACACTGGTTGAAATCGGCCCGGGCCTGGGTGCCCTCACCTCCTGGTTGCTGAAAGCAGTGGATCACCTGCAGGTGGTTGAAATAGACCGAGACCTTGCAGAAAAACTGCGCACAGGCCCTTGGAAAAACCAGTTGACCGTGCATGAAGTGGATGTGCTGAAGTTCAACTTCCAGCAGGTGAAAGCACCGTTCAGGGTGGTGGGCAACCTGCCCTACAACATTTCATCACCAATCCTGTTTGCCTTGCTGGAGGTCGCAGACCGGGTTGTTGACCAGCACTTCATGTTGCAGAAAGAGGTGATAGACCGCATGGTGGCACAACCGAAGACCAGCGACTATGGTCGTCTCTCGGTCATGTTGCAGGCCTATTACCACATGGAGCACCTGTTCGATGTACCACCGGAATGCTTCGATCCGCCCCCAAGGGTGATGTCTGCCATTGTAAGGATGGTGCCCAAATCAGCGGAGGAGCGTGCACTGGTGCCCACCGAGGTATTCAGCCGGGTAGTCAGCACCGCTTTTTCCCAACGTCGCAAAATGCTGCGCAACACCTGGAATGGCGTCGTGCCGGAATCAATCTCCAGTGCGGCAGGCATTGAGCTGACCGCCCGTGCGGAAGAAATTCCAGCGGAGAAATTCGTGAAAGTGGCCCAGTTGATGGCGGCAGCAGGCGAATAGGAAAAACGACTGTAAATCAGGCTTCGAGCTGTTGCACCTGCGCTGTTGCCCACTGGTCACCCAACAGGCTGCACAGCTTCAACCTGAACTCTTGCGGATTGCCAGTAGTAAAAAAGCTGACCCGGTCTATCTCATCCTGGCTTTCCAGTTGCGGGTTCAGAAGGCCCTCAGCCTGCAACCGTGCATTCAGCTGCCTCGCCACGGGCTGACCTGTTTCAATCACGGAAACCCCCGGCCCAGCCAGTGAGGAAATCACAGGAGCAACAAAGGGATAGTGGGTGCAGCCCAGCACAATTACATCTGCATTTTTAGTGCGCAGGTCATTCACAACAGGTTCAAGCAACTCGCGAATGGCCCCTGTCGGCATGGGCACTGTTTCAATCAACTCAACCAGGCCTGGGCATGGGC
>DASUDJ010000426.1:0-4322 GCA_036275635.1 Limnobacter sp.
CAGGTAGCGACCAGCCAGTGAAATGAAGGTGGTCAGGGCTGCGCCCTTGTTGCCGCGCTCTTCCTTCTCGACCTGCACGAACAGTTCCTGCCCTTCCTTGACCACATCCTGGATGCGGGCCTTTCCGGCCTCAACACCTTCCTTGAAGTACTGGCGGGAAATTTCCTTGAATGGCAGAAAACCGTGACGGTCTTCTCCGTAATTGACAAAACAGGCTTCGAGGCTGGGCTCTACCCGAGTGATGACGCCTTTGTAGATATTGCTCTTCCGTTGTTCACGGCCGGCAGTTTCGATATCAATGTCGATCAACTTCTGGCCGTCGACAATCGCGACCCGCAACTCTTCTGAGTGAGTTGCATTAAATAACATGCGCTTCATGCACACTCCAATTGCACCGCAGTGCGAAAAGAGATGCCGAAAAAGCGGAAGGAGCAAAGATGTTCAAAAACGAATACGATAACGCGCCACCCGGGATTCACCTGGGGTGGCGTTTATACCAAGGCGTTGATATTTAAAGACAAATAATGGTCCAAATTGCACCTTGTGAAGGTGGGCCTGCGTCGTTTTTGTTAGTATCCGGCGCTTGTGTTGTGCGCACCGGTTATTAAAATTCTTTGTTTCCAGCTCAAGGCGGGCATTCAGCCGCGCGCCTCTTTTTCAGCGATCATTGCCACCATCCAGGGTAGGAGGCACACCCACAAATAAAATCGCTTCGGGGCGTATCCAGAGTCATGCACGGACGCTTCCCAAGCGATAATCCGATTATATGCGAACCAACTCAATTGGTAAAACAAAGAATTGAAATCACAGGAAAAACCCAATCCAGACAGGGCTGTGCTGCTCGAAATTGATTCAGGTCACGAAGACCAACGACTGGACAACTTCCTGTGTGCGGTCTGCAAGGGCGTGCCAAAAAGCCATGTTTTTCGGATCATCCGTTCCGGTGAAGTTCGTGTCAACAGCAAGCGGGCGGAAGCGAAAACAAAGCTTTGTATTGGCGATTTGGTTCGGGTCCCCCCAATACAAGTTGTTCAAAAACAGCAATCTACAGACACATCTTCAGCCCGGCCCGAGATGGGTGCCCAATTGTTGAAGGCAGCGTCCGAAATTGAAGTGTTGTATGAAGATGAACACCTGCTGGCCGTCAACAAGCCTTCAGGTTTGGCTGTGCATGGTGGCTCCGGTAACTCATTTGGCTTGATTGAATGCATTCGAGCTTCAAGGGCTGGCACCCACCAGGACCTGGAACTGGTTCACCGGATTGATCGGGAAACCTCTGGAATCTTGATTATTTCGAAAAAACGCAGTGCTCTCAGGAGGTTACAGGAACAACTTCGAGCGCGTTCCTGGAAAAAATATTACCTGGCCTTGGTGCTTGGCGATTGGCCAGATCATTTGAAACAGGTTGATCTTCCTTTGCTGAAGACTCAAAGTGGCGAAAAGGAAGCCAGGGTGTTTGTGGACAAGGCAGGTGATCAAGCCTGTACTAAATTCAATGTAATTCATAGGCTTAAGGCCGAATACTCCCAATTCACATTAATTCAGGCCAATATTCTTACAGGCCGTACTCACCAGATCAGGGTGCATACAAGCGCGAACAAGTTCCCAATTGCGGGGGATGATCGCTATGGCAATTTTGAAATGAATAAAATGCTGGCTCGGCATGGGCTGAAGCGCATGTTTTTGCACGCCGCCCGCTTGCAGTTGCTTCATCCACAATCAAATGAACCTATAGTACTGGAGGCGCCACTGGCGCCAGAGTTGGACCGTTTCATCAAAACCTTAAAGGCAGTAAACAGGCAATGAGTTACAAAATGGTGGTGTTTGACTGGGATGGCACCATACTGGATTCCACTGGCGCAATTACCCGAGCCATTCAGCATGCCTGTCTTCATGCTGGTCTTCCTGATCCAGGTGAAGAAATTGCCTCCTACGTGATCGGTCTTGGCCTGAGCGATGCGTTGCGTCATGCTGCGCCTGGCGCTTCCGATGCCCAGATCGCCCTTCTTGTTGAAAGTTATCGCAGGCATTACCTCAGCACTGACCACGAGCTGCAACTTTTCTCAGGCGCAGTGCCACTGCTGAAGCAACTGAATGAGATGGGGGTCATCTGCACGGTGGCCACTGGTAAAAGCAGGCAGGGCTTGAACAGGGCGTTTGCCCATTCAGACACGGGTCGTTACTTCATGGGCTCCCGCTGCGCGGACGAGTGCCACAGCAAGCCGCATCCGCAAATGCTCCTTGAGTTGATGGAGGAATTCGATACGGATCCGTCTGATGTGGTGATGATAGGCGACACCACCCACGACCTGAACATGGCGTCTGCCGCAGGTGTTCACGCCTTGTCGGTGCAGACCGGAGCGCATCCACCAAAACTGCTGAACCAGGTTCCTCACCTCCGTTCATTCCATTCAATCAATGAGTTGGCCCCCTGGCTGATTCAGACAATCTCTGCCCGTGTAGGTTAAAACATGCAGCAAATCCAGGTTTGTCAGTCCACTGACCTTAAGGAAGGCGGAAAAGGCTATCGTTTCAAAGTGCTCTACAATGGCGAGGAAACCTCGGCCTTTGTGGTGCGTGTCGACAATGAACCCAAGTGCTTTCTGAACCGATGCTCCCATGTGCCGGTTGAACTGGACTGGAATTATGGCGAGTTCCTGGATGATTCAGGCCGGGTGGTGGTGTGTGCTACACATGGTGCCAGCTATGATGCCAGCAACGGCAACTGCCTGGGTGGCCCCTGTGATGGCAACCCATTGGTGCGCCTGCAGATCGAAGAAAAGGATGGGGCAGTTTTCTGGGCCCCCTCGGAATTGGTAACAGTGCCTGCGGATGGAATCGAGGATTGAGCATGAGTGAGGAAAACAGCCAGTGGGAGCGCAAACTGCTCGAGAAGCTCGCATCAGAGGCCTTGCTGGAACAGAGAAGAAGGCGCCGCTGGGGTATTTTCTTCAAGCTGGTGGGCCTTGCCTACGTTGCGGTGCTGATCGGCACTTTGATGGGGGTGGGGGCTGGCCCAAGCCTTGAAGCAGGGCGTCACACTGCACTTGTGGATCTGGATGGCGTCATTGCCAGCGACACCTTGGCCAGTGCAGACCGCGTGAATGCCGGCCTGCGTGCCGCCTTCGAAAGTCCAGGCTCGGTGGGCGTGATTCTGCGAATCAACAGCCCCGGAGGTAGCCCCGTGCAGGCAGGTCTGATGAATGATGAAATCAGGCGACTGAGGCTCAAGTACCCCAACAAACCCTTTTATGCAGTTGTAGAAGAGGTTTGTGCATCTGGCGGATATTATGTGGCGGTTGCTGCCGACCGCATTTACGTGGACAAGGCCAGCCTGGTGGGCTCCATCGGTGTGGTGATGAACGGTTTCGGCTTCACTGGTGCCATGGACAAACTGGGTATCGAACGCAGATTGATCACTGCCGGTGAAAACAAGGGCTTTCTGGATCCCTTCAGCAAGGAAGATCCCTATCAAACTGAATTTGCAAGGCAGATGGCGGGTGAAATACACCAGCAATTCATCAAGGTGGTAAAGGAAGGGCGGGGTGAGAAGCTGTCCAAAAATCCCGAGTTGTTCAGCGGCCTGGTCTGGACCGGTGCGAAAAGTGTTGAGCTTGGCTTGGCGGATGAACTGGGTTCGATTGACACAGTGGCCCGGGATGTGCTGAAAGCCGAAGACATTCTGGATTACACCGAACAGGATTCGCTGGCAGAACGTTTTGCAGAGCGGGTCGGCGTCATGTTTGGCGCGGGTGTGCGCAGCATGTTTCCCGAGTTCAGCTCCAGCCATTCAATCGGCTGGCGCTGAATTGAAGTCCTGATTTTCCAGGTCTTTGAATTCAGTCCTTCATAGGATGATGCTTTGCGCCCGCAGGGCCGCTCAGGCCAGCCAGAGGAACAGGCAGGGCATCTTTCCTGCTCGGGGCACCTGCTTTCTCCATTGGGCAACCGGCAACGTCCTGATTTGTTGTTCATCTCCGGTAAGGTCCCTGGCGATACAAAGCTGGGTGTGATCGGACAGATTCTTCAGCAATGCCTCAATCAGTTTTTCATTCCGAAAAGGCGTTTCAATTGCAATCTGGGTGCACTTCTCAAGCTTTGAAGCTTTTTCGGTCTGTTTTATCCAGTTGTCCCGCTGCGCAGGTTCCACTGGCGGGTATCCATGAAAGCGGAAGTTCTGGCCGTTCAGCCCGCTACCCATCAGGGCCAGCAGTATGGAACTGGGTCCTACCAGGGGCCGTACTTCACAGTTCATGCGGTGGGCCAGGGCGACAATTTCCGAACCGGGATCGGCCACACCGGGGCAGCCTGCATCACTGATG
>DASUDJ010000427.1:0-5525 GCA_036275635.1 Limnobacter sp.
GGCCATGTCCGGCACCAGCACGGATGGTGTGGATGTGGCAGCCCTTCAAGTGGATTCCAGTGTCCGGTCCATGCGGTTCCTGGATGTGGTCAGTATTCCCTTCGAATCTCCCCTTCAGCAGGCGCTGCTGAGTCTCCAGCAAATTCCACCGCAGTTTCCCTCGGGTAGCGATCCACTTGGTCTGTTCCTGCAGGCACGCAGGCAGTTGACTGAAATGTATGCCATAGCAGTTGGGGATCTGCTGTCCCTGCTGGGCCTTGAGCCCGGGGATGTGGCTGTTCTGGGGGCCCATGGTCAAACGCTGCGGCACAGGCCGGATCTGGGTTATACCTACCAGATGCTGGATGGGGCCTTGCTGGCGAGTCGAACCGGAATTGACGTGGTGCATGACTTCCGTTCAATGGATGTCGCACTGGGCGGGCAGGGCGCGCCGCTGGTGCCAGCCTTTCACCAGGCCTGGCTGAACAGCAGGGGCATACATGGTGGTGCAGCCGTTCTGAATCTCGGCGGTTTTTCCAACATGACTGTCCTGAACGGTGCTGGCTCGCCTGTCACTGGCGGTGATTGCGGGCCTGCCAATGTCCTGATGGACAACTGGGCGCAGACCCGTTTTGGCCAGCGAATGGATTTCGGTGGAGACATTGCAGCCAGCGGGTCCATCAATGAAACTTTGATGGATCTATTTTGGGCCCATCCATTTTTCAGGCAAAGTTGGCCCAAGAGCACCGGCAGGGATGATTTCAGTTCCAGTTGGTTCAATGAATGTCTTGCAAAGGCGGGCCGCGTAAGTCCTGAAGATGTCATGACCACGTTGCTTTCATTGACAGTGCGCGCGGTGCAGTCCTGTCTGCCTGCGGATGTGGAACAGCTCTATGTGTGTGGAGGTGGTGCGAAGAATGCAAGTCTTCTTGCACAGTTGGCTTGTGAATGCGCACCCGTAGAGGTTTTGCCAGTTGAAAACCTGGCTTTGCCTGCCGAGGCTGTGGAGGCTGCGGCCTTCGCATGGCTTGCTGCCCGGTTTCTCGAGGGCCTGCCTGGCAACTGTCCTTCGGTCACAGGTGCATCACGCCTGGCTGTGCTGGGTGCATTGCACAGGGCCGGTTGAATTCAGAACATCACCAGCGGTTTGCTTTTTTCTTTCTGCTGGCAGGCCACAGAAGGTGCGCAGGATACAGTCTTTTTCACCGTGCTGCCCCGATTTGGAAACAGTTCGGAAATCACGCTGAGGTTTGAGGCTCCCTGGGATGGAAACAGGGGAATCTGTATGATTTGCCTGCCAAATTCAATCCTTGGGTTAGATTCCTGGCTCGCGTTGTAGATCAGGATGCAGCAGGGGTTGAAGTCCAGCAGCGAACTCAGCAGATTCAATTGCTCCAGGCCCTCTTTTTTATGGCCTGGTTCTCCCACGTACATGATATAGACCGGCGCCATTCCCTTGCGCAGTGCATTCAGATAGGCCCGATAAGCGCCATTCAGGGTGAAATCCACCCTGTCAAATCCTTCAACAGGCAGGCACTTCTGTATTTCCAGCAACTGCTGTGGACAGGTCGCCATGACCTGTGCATTGAAAGAGGTTCGGTGACTGAACTCCGCGCATTTTTCTCTTTGCTGGACTTCCTTGTCGTCGGGCAGGATGATTTCGAATACCGAACCCGCCAGTTCATTTCTGAAGTACCGGTTGCGGCACTCGGTCTTTGCCTGGATCTGCTCGCTCAGGGTGCGGATGATGTTGGCACCGTGGCCCCACCCCTTGTTTTGTATGGCCACCTTGTTGTTTTCGACTCCGGAGCCCGTGTCCACGATCTGGATGCACAGCTTGCCTTTTTTCCTTCTCAACCCCACGACCACGCCGCCCTGGTTGGTGTACTTGACTGCATTGTCCAGTCCGTTCCGCACGATCTTTGAAAGCGCTTCCCGGTTGGTCAGTATCTTCACGCGGCTTGGCACATGCCTGATGTCCAGGTGCTTTACATCACCAAGTAACCGATATTCTTCAATCAGGGGGCCAAGCACATCATCCAGCGCAACAGATTGAAGCGGTAGGGTACTTTTCACCTGTGGATAGCGAATTGCATTGCTCAATTGTTCGAAGAATTCCTCAAGCATGTTGCGCAGGGCCTTGTGGGCAGTCTGGATGTGCTGATATCTCGCGCTGACCTCTGGATCCTGAGACAGGGCCTTGCCCACGCTGGCCAGGATGCCCAGAGTGCTGAGTGGCTGCCGAAGATCGTGTTGAAAGTCTTTCAGTACGCGCCGGCTGCCATAGGCGAACTTCATCAGCTCCTGGTCCACCCTGGTGTGTTCATCAAGGTTGCTGGTGAGGCGGATCCTGGAGAAATCCTGGAACACCATGTGGATGATGATACTGCCCAGCAACAGGTAGAACAGGTTATTCAACAGGCTGCTGCTGACCAGATCGCCATACTCGGGCGAATAGGACAGGTGAAAGACACAGGCAACGATCGAGTAGAGGATGCAGAAGTAAGCTGCCTTGAAATAGGTTAGCCGGGGCAGCTTTCCGTATTGGATGGTGATCGCCATCAGGCAGCTTGCCTGGATGACAGAAATGATGCAATACACCTGGACAGTGGCCCCTGTTTCACCCACGACGGAAAGCAGGACGGCCAAAATAAAGGGGAGCCAGGCTGTCTTGTTCGGTATATTCTGCTCACGCTTTCGTCTGAGGTAGGCGCTGGAGAAAAACAGGAAGGACAGCACCATCAGCACAGCATGCAGATGACTACCGTGGGCCAGCCCCGGCTCAACCGGGTTCCCAAGGATGACAAACCCCATCAAGGCAACCCCGATGACTCCAGCCGCATTTTGCCTTTGGTTCTTCAGGGAGTTGGCAAAAAACGGGTACAAGGCCATACCCGCAATTACTGCGAGAGTCAAAAAGATGCTGTCTGTCATTGTCAGGTGTTGCAGGTCTTCCAGGAACTTGCCTGGCTTGTTTTTATGCCACTACGGAAGCATTGAGTCGCGGAATCTTGCGATAAAGGCTGACCGCCTGGGTCCGGTTTTTTACATTCATCCGCGTGAAGATCTCGCGCAAATGGGTCTTGATGGTTTCCGGCGACAAGTCCAGTTTTCGGGCGATTTCCTTGTTGGATAAGCCCGAAGCCAGGAAGTGCATCACCTGCTGCTGTTTGTGCGTCAACTGTATTCCATTGTTCTGCCCCATGCGTCCAGTAATATGTTCGCCATTGGTCTGCCGGTTGGACAGTGCGTTCGGTCTCCATTGAACCTGCACGCCTGCCCGCGTCAGGGCTTCAAGGAGTACCGCGGAAGTCTGCTCGAATCCTTCGGATTTCGAGAGCATCCAGGAGGGGGAGTGCTGATTTGGAATCACTGAATTCAAAAGGGTTTCATCCCCGCTCATGATCAGCATCGGCATGTTGGGGTTGATCTCAAGCAGTGATCTGATCACCTCCTGACCTTCACAGTCAGGCAAGCGCAGATCGGTAATCACCAGGGAGGGACTGTTCTTGCTGCAAAGCTCCCTGGCATGGGCCATGCTGGCTGCGCACAGGATATCTGCATTGGTGGCAACGAACTCAACCAGGTCTTTAATACCCGTCGCAAAAAGTGGATGATCTTCTATGACCAGTATCTGGTTTGATGGCATGTAAGTCTCCTACCTGGGGGCTAGTTAATAAGGTGTCACCTGAAGTGAGCAGTTACTCATGTTTCTCCAATTAACATTAATTAACAACCCTCGATAGGGGGAGTTAATCCTGTTACATCACCATAGTCAACCAGTAAAACCCGTAATTGTAATAATTAAATTTATTTTAACGATGATCGGTCTACTGAGTTTTCATGTGGACGGTGGATTCAATTTCTTGTCCTTTCAGGCTGTTAAGCTGAAGTGGTGCTGGTTTTTAATACAATAACGAACTTGATCAGGCGCTGGCCTGGTCGCAATCCAGGCATGAGCAGGAATCATGAGATCACGACCAAGTGCAGCAACCCGGCCAGCTGACGAGACACAGGCGCGGGTAAGGCGCAAGGAGCAGACACGGCAGAACCTTCTCCAGGCCGCCCTGGCGCTGGTGGGCAATGGCAGCAGTTTCACTGCGTTGGGTATCCGGGAAATTACCCGTGAGGCCGGTGTGGTGCCCACTGCGTTCTACAGGCATTTCAAGACGACCGATGAACTGGGTCTGGCCTTGGTGGAAGACGGTGGCATCACTTTGCGTCGCCTTTTGCGTGAGGCAAGGCAGGCCAGTCTGCCAGGCGAGGACATGATTCGCCATTCCGTCAGCGTGTTCGTGAACTATTTGAAACAGCATCACCTGGAGTGGCGTTTCATCAGTTCGGAGCGTTCAGGTGGCTCGCCCCTCTTGCGCAATGCAATTCGAAATGAGATCACCCATTTCACCACCGAGATGGCCAGTGACTTGCGCCAGTTGAATATTTTCCCCGGCTTGTCTACCCAAACCCTGACCTTGATCTGTAGCCTGGTTGTTACGCTGATGATGAATTCAGCCACAGACTTCCTGGATGCCCGGGCGGATCAACCACAGATTGAAAGGGAAATGCTGGACAACTTCGTGAAGCAGATTGTGATGGTGTTTCTGGGTGCGGCGCACTGGGAAGAAGAGCCGACCCAATCCCTGTTAAGCGGCTTGTCCCGGAAAAAATGAGCAAACCAATCGTCTACGTGGACCTGGACGGCACACTCAGCCCTTCTGACGTGCTGATGGAATGTTGCATGCTGCTGCTGAAGAAAAACCTGCTGTATGGTTTTCTGATGCTGTGGTGGGCTGCCAGGGGGGCGTGGGTTTTCAAGACGGAACTGGCCAGGCGGGTTGACCCTGTTCTTGACCACCTCCCAATTGATGAAGTGGTGCTGCAGCGCCTGCAAATCCTGAAGTCGCAGGGCCATGAGCTGGTGCTGGCCAGTGCTTCCCTGAAGCGTGATGTGCTGAAAGTGGCGGGCCGCCTTGGTATTTTTGACCGGGTAATCGCCAGCGAAAGCAGCAATCTCAAGGGCCTGCGCAAGCTTGAGGCAATTGAAGCCGACAGCCAGGGAAAACCCTTCATGTATTTCGGTGATGCCACTGCCGACCTGCCGGTCTGGAAAAAGGCATCCATGGCGGTGGGTGTAAATGTTTCCCTGCGTACCCGAGGACTGGCGCGGTCTGCAGGCATTGACCTTTCCCTGCTGCAAACCCGGACCCTCAACCTGAAGATTTGGCTGAAGGCCATGCGCCTTCAACAATGGGCTAAAAATGCATTGGTGTTCCTGCCGTTGGTTGCTGCACATGAGGGCAGGGTCGACCTGTGGCTGACAATGGCCTGGGGCTTCCTGGCTTTCGGTTTGATGGCCTCGGCCACTTACATCTGGAATGACCTGATGGATCTGAATTCAGACCGTCAGCATCCCCGCAAAAAGCACAGGCCCATGGCAAGCGGTGCCTTGAGCATTCCCAAGGCGCTGGTATTCATGAAGTTGCTGGGGATTGCGGGCCTTTTCGCGTCCTGGTTTGCCGTGGGGTGGCAGTTTACAGTCGTGCTGA
>DASUDJ010000428.1:0-2531 GCA_036275635.1 Limnobacter sp.
CTTCATCTTGTCCAGGCCGGTCCAGTTGGAATCCACGAATGTGATCGCGCCGGTTGGGCAGGCTTCCGCACAGGCTGGCTCACCACCGCACAGGTCACACTTCTGGACCTTGCCGGTTTCCTGAACGTAATTCACGGTACCGAACGGGCATGCAATCGTGCACACCTTGCAACCCACGCAAGTGTCCTCGGACACCACCTTCACACCGTTGGTCTTGTCCATGGTGATGGCCTCAACCGGGCAGGCGTGCAGACACCAGGCTTCATCGCACTGGGTGCAGGTGTAAGGTACTTTCTTGCCGGTGTGGTGGAAATCGAACACCTTGATGCGTGACAGTGAAGTGTTGAACACCTGGTAGTTCTCGTAGCTACAGGCCATTTCACACTGCAGGCAGCCAGTGCATTTGTCTGGCGTGATGTGAAGAGATTTTTGCATCCCGTTGTTCCTCGCTTTATATGTTTATTTGGTTTGGGCACTACATACGGAGCAGTCTTATGCAATAAGCCTGCCAACCTTAAAAAAGAATTTGCCAGCCTCTTGGCAACAGTTTTCTGAATTCCGAACCAGGGATTCAACACCTTGAAACAGATTTGTTTCATTCTGGTACACCTGTACCAAAAGCAATCCCCGCACTGGGCGGGGATTCGCAATCTCAATCCTTTCAGATCACATCAGGGGCGCATGTATTTCACGCCGTAGCTGGCGAAGATCTTTTCAAGCTCACCACTGTCTTTCAATTCGTTCATGGCAGCAGTCAGTTTCTCAGCCAGTTCCTTGTTGGTTTTCTTGGTGGCCATGCCCACGGCCCAGCCTTTGGGTGGCAATGAATTGTGCGGCACCTTGGACACAAAGTAATCGGCTTTCTTGTCCGGGTATTGATGCAGGGCCCACTCCAGCTCGGCACGGGTTGCCATCACGGCCACCAGCTCGCCCTTCACCATGGCATCCACCGCTTCCTTCGGAGTCTTGAAGTTCACCAGGTTGTTGGCATAGGCTGCATTGTCTGCACCCGCCAGAACGATACTGGGCAATGCTGCGGTTTCCGCACCAATCCTGTTGCCGGGCTCGGAGAATGGCTTCAGGCTGTCCAGCGTGGGCAAGGCCTTGATGTTACGCGCTACAAAAATATCGTCACGCGTGTAAGGTGAGAAAAACAGGGCTTGGTCTTCCTTCTGCATGATGTAGGCGTCCACCGGGGCATGCATCAGGATGTCGGCGGGCGGTCCTGCCAGGTAGTGGCCCCTCACGACCATATTGCGGATGTCATCGGAGAACTCTTCATCCTCGGTGAATGGCCGCACTTTCAAACCCAGACCCAGCTTGGTGGCCAGTGCCTTCGCAATGTCCACATCAATGCCCTTGCCCTGGTCGGAGTAAGGCGCAAGGTAGTTGTACACAGCCACAGTCAGCACACCAGAGGCTTTTACCCGGGCCCAGTCGGTCAGGTCCTGGGCCAGTGCGGCACCACTGACAGCCAAGGTCAGCACGGATGCACAGGCCAGGCGAAATGCCGGTTTGAAAAGCTTGCGTGAAGTCAGAAAATTCATGGGCAATGTCTCCCCTTTTGTCAGTGTGCCTTGGAAGCACTTTTTATGGATAGGTGGTTCAGAAAAGAAAGACCCGCCATCTTTCGGCGAGTCTTTGCCTTTGGATAGATTGCAGCGAATTACTTGTATTCGCGGGTCTCAACATAGGCCTTGATGGCCCAGATGGCTTCCTGGCTCAGAATGCCGGCGAATGCGGGCATGTACACGCGGTCGCCACGCACCTTGCCACCCAGCACGGAATTGCGGTAGTAGGTGTCGGTGTCGATCTTGCACTGTTCCTTGGCCTTTTTTCCGGCCAGGGAATCGCATTCATTGTTCAGCTTGCGCAGGTCGGGTGACACGCCACCGCTGATTGCTTCCAGACCATGACAGCGGGCACAGTTCTGGTTGTACGCGGAACTGCCCACCCGGATGGCCTCCTTGTCGCCGACGTAGGGATTGGTCTCCAGCATTTCATCACCCAGCGGCCTGAGTGTTGACACATCCACCACCTGCGGAGTGACATCACCATGGGAAAACGCCAGCGAGGCGGCCAAAGTCAAAGCAGTTGCCACGAGGGCTTTACGAACTAACATCACAACTCCTGTCTTTCTTGAAATAGATTTAACACCAAAGGCTTACAGCAATCCCCGTGCCAGCCCTGTTTCACCTCACAGGAAAAAAGCTTTACAAATCGTGAAGCCAGTCATTCCCTGTAGCTTAAGGAAATGATCTGTGCTAATTTCCATCAAATGTTGCTCCAGTCTGGAGCATCATGGCATGACTTGGCACATCATTTGCATCGGGTCATGACGGCGTCTGAAACAACAACCTATTCCAATCACTCAGCGCCAGCAGTTGCACACATAACTTATACCTATAAAAAACGCAGCACCACGAAAGCAGGAGACATGGATGGCATTCTTATCCGAGCGCGACGGCGGAAGCCTTGCGTCCAACGCACAAGTTCTTGAACTGATCGATCCAGGCACCGAAAGCCACCTC
>DASUDJ010000429.1:0-3313 GCA_036275635.1 Limnobacter sp.
AGATCCCCCTCTACGATTTTCGGCTGAAGTTTCTATACACTCACAAGTTACGCAACAGTAACATTGTCTGAACGGGCTATTCTTGCCCTCAGAAAAAGACAATCCCCTTTCCGAAAAGGACGAGACTCATGGCCGACAAAATTCTTGAATTTGTTCACACCTCCACAGGTAAACAGATTGCTGCCGCACTGGGCTTGCCCGTGCCCCCAATGCTGAAGCGCGCCAAGGCGGGCTATGCTGAAAAATCACTGGCAGGTGCCAATGCATTGGTCGGTGCCACGGCATTTGGTCCAGCAGCCACTGCTGTGGTGAAAGGCCTGAATGCCATGGGCGCGTCCATCAAGGTGTCTGCCGACCTGGCTGGCCTGGAAGGCATCAAGGAAGCAGCTGCCAAGGCCAAGGTGGAAGTCAGCATTTCCCAAGCCGACAACGGCGTACCCGAGAATGTGTACGTGCTGGATGTAACCGCAGCTGCCAATGTGGCGGACCTGCGCCTGCTGTACGACTTCTTCAACCCACGCCTTCGCAAAGTGCCTTCCAACAGCCGCATCGTGGTGGTGGGTCGCCCGCGCGGTGACAGCAAGGATGCGCTGGCTGAAACAGCACAGGCCTCCCTGCCTGGCTTCATTCGCAGCCTGGCCAAGGAAAGCGGCAAGAATGGCACCACAGCCAACCTGATCCAGGTGAAAACAGGTGCGGAAAACGGCATTGAAGGCGCACTGCGTTTCTTTTTGAGCCCGCACTCCGCATTTGTGACCGGCCAGGTATTGCCCGTGGTTGGCGCACCCAAGGGTGTGAAGATTGCTGCATTTTCCGAGAAGCCACTGACCGGCAAGCTGGCAGTTGTGACCGGTGCTGCACGTGGCATTGGTGCAGCGATTGCTGAAGTGCTGGCCCGTGAAGGCGCTACCGTGATCGGTGTTGACCGCCCCGCTGATGAAAGCACGCTGGGTGCCACAATGAGCGCAATCGGCGGAATTGCATGCCCACTGGACATTACCGATACAGATGCTGGCATCAAGCTGGCTGCAGTTGCGGCCGACAAGGGCAGCAAGATCGACATCATCGTTCACAATGCCGGTATTACCCGCGACAAGATGATGCGCAACATGGCTGCCCACTTGTGGGACATGGTTCTGGACGTGAACCTGGGCGCGATCGTGCGCTGCAATGACCAATTGCTGGAAGGCGATGCATTTGGTGCGAATGCGCGTATCGTGTGTATTTCATCCATTGGTGGCATTGCCGGCAATGCAGGCCAGACCAATTACGCCGCCACCAAGAGCGCGGTGATTGGCTATGTGGATGCACTGGCCAAGCAACTGGAAGGCAAGGGCATTTCCGTGAACGCAATTGCCCCTGGCTTTATCGAAACCCAGATGACTGCTGCCATTCCGGTGGTGACACGTGAAGTGGCACGTCGACTGTCCAGCCTGTCGCAGGGTGGTTTGCCTGTGGACATTGCCGAGGCCGTGACCTTCATGGCCAGCCCGCTGGCTGCTGGCGTGAACGGTGCCACACTGCGTGTGTGCGGACAGAACCTGGTGGGTGCGTAATCATCAAGAACTGGTTGATTGCTGCCTTAGCCCCTAAAAAATTACCTGGAGAAAAAAACATGAAACACGGTCGTCGCGTTGCCATCATTGGCGGTTCACGCATTCCATTTGCACGTTCCAACACAGCCTACATCGGCAAGTCCAACCAGGACATGCTGACTGCTGCCTTTCGGGGCGTGGTTGACAAGTTCCAGTTGCATGGCGAGGAACTAGGTGATGTAGTAGCAGGTGCTGTTGTGAAGCACAGCCGCGATTTCTCACTGTGCCGTGAATCCGTTCTGGGTTCAGGCCTGAGCCCAATGACACCTGCATTCGACATTCAGCAGGCTTGCGGTACCGGCCTGGAAGCCGCCATTGTTGTGGCCAACAAGATTGCACTGGGCCAGATTGAAGTGGGCATGGCAGGCGGTGTGGACACCACCACCGATGCGCCAATCGCTGTCAGCGAAGGCCTGCGCAAGATTCTGCTGGAAGCCAACCGCGCCCGCGACACCAAGGGTAAGCTGGCTGCGCTGTTGAAGATTCGCCCAAAGCACCTTGCACCACTGCCACCCGCCAATGCCGAGCCACGCACAAAAATGAGCATGGGTGCGCACTGTGAAGTGATGGCGCAAACCTGGGGCGTGACTCGCGAAGAGCAGGATGAGCTGGCCGTAAGCAGCCACCTGAAGGCCGCCAAGGCCTATGAAGAAGGTTTCTTTGATGACCTGGTGGTGCCTTTCAACGGCCTGACCCGTGACAACAACCTGCGTGCAGATTCTTCAGTTGAAAAGCTGCAGGGCCTGAAGCCAGCGTTCGATCGCAAGAGCGGCAAGGGCACCATGACTGCCGGCAATTCCACACCGCTGACCGATGGCGCTTCTGCCGTGCTGCTGGCTTCGGAAGACTGGGCCAAGGCACGCGGCATTCAGCCACTGGCTTACCTGACATTCAGCGAAACAATTGGCGTGGATTTTGTATCCGGCAAGGAAGGCCTGCTGATGGCCCCAGCCTATGCAGTGCCCCGCATGCTGAAGAAAGCCAACATGAAGCTGCAGGACTTCGATTTCTATGAAATTCATGAAGCCTTTGCCGCCCAGGTGCTGTGTACATTGAAGAGCTGGGAGGACCCCAAGTTCTGCAAGGAAAAGCTGGGCCTGGACGCTCCTTTGGGCTCCATCGACCGCAGCAAGCTGAACGTGAAAGGTGGTTCCCTGGCTGTTGGCCATCCATTCGCTGCAACCGGTGGCCGCATTATCGCTACACTGGCCAAGCTGTTGAATGAGAAAGGCAGTGGCAAGGGCCTGATTTCTATCTGCGCAGCCGGTGGCATTGGTGTAACTGCAATCATCGAGAAGTGAAATCATGAGCGTGAATGAACAGCTGAAAGTGGCAGCCAAATTTTATGAGTTGGCGGAATTTCCGAATGGCAAGGCGCTGTTGCTGAAGGCTGCCACCACGTCCAATAAAAAGCCGAAACCCGACACGCAGGCCGCCCGCCTGGGTGCGCGGGTGCGCAAGGTTTACATCGATCGTGAGTGGGTACGCCAGTACAACGCGGTATGCGGTTTCAAGGAAGATGAAATTTCCCTGACTGCTCCGCAGGTGGTGGCCTCCCCCTTGCACATGTATCTGCTGAGCCGGCCAGAGCACCCCATGCCCATGCTGGGCATGGTTCACCTGCACAATTCAATCGAGTGCATCAAGCCGCTGGAATATGGCGTGCCCTATGATGTGGTGGTTACGCTTGGTGACACACGCGGCATTCCGCAGGGGCT